>JAIOHN010000069.1 GCA_019912985.1 Anaerolineae bacterium
AGCCCCTGCCCGCGCAGTCGCTCCCCTTCTGGCGCGAGGCGATCAAGCTGCTTTACCCGCACCCGCTGCTCGATGAATTTCCCCACCTGGGTTATGCCGCTGAGCAGTTCTACGCCCTGGCGACCGATGTCGCGCTCGATACTTCGGCGCTGGCCGCTGCCCTCCCCGGCGTGAAAAAGCTGCGGCCCATGCTCCGCCGCCTGGATGCACGCCAGTTCACGCTGGTCGATTATCTGGTGGAGTTTGAGCTGGAACGCGGCCAGTTGATCGCCACCACGCTCAATTTCCAGGGCGGCCAGGGCGATCAACCGCTTGGCCTGCGCGATAGTCCCGCCGCGCGCTGGCTGCTGTGGCGCTTGCTTACTGCCTGATCGTACCGCCCCTCTGCTGCCGGGCTGGTGGAGGGCGGAGTCCATAGTCCAATCGCGTTTGATCGCCGCGCCGGAATAGGTTAAAGTCCTGCCTGGACGCGAAGTCCCTCCCCTCACACGATTCTACAGTTTTATAGCGAAAGGAACGACCAATGGAATTTCGACGCTTG
Source organism: Anaerolineae bacterium (assembly GCA_019912985.1). Classification (GTDB taxonomy): domain Bacteria; phylum Chloroflexota; class Anaerolineae; order Aggregatilineales; family Phototrophicaceae; genus JAIOHN01. Next base: position 542 of record JAIOHN010000069.1, read on the forward strand.
GGGAAATCTGGTTTGCAGGTCAGTGCGCTGTCTTTCGGTGCATGGGTGACCTTCGGCCAGCAGCTGAATGTAGATGAAGCGCTGGCGATCATGACCGCAGCTTACGACCGGGGCTGCAACTTCTTCGATAACGCAGAGGTCTATGCGCGTGGCCGGGCCGAGACAATCATGGGTGAGGCGCTGCAAAAGGCTGGCTGGCGGCGCGATAGCTACACGGTTTCCAGCAAGGTGTTCGGCGGCTCCATCGAAAACCCCTCCCCCATCCAGCGCGGACTCTCGCGCAAGCACATCTATGAAGCCTGCTATCAGGCCATTGATCGCTTGCAGTGCGATTACCTCGATCTCTACTTCTGCCACCGCCCCGACCGTGAAACCCCGATCGAGGAAACGGTGCGCGCCATGACCGAGCTGATTCTGCGCGGCGATGTGCTCTACTGGGGGACCAGCGAATGGTCCGCCACTGAGATCATGGAAGCCTATGCCGTCGCTCGCCAATACGACCTCATCCCGCCGACCATGGAGCAGCCGCAGTACAATATGTTCGCTCGTTACCGCTTCGAGGTCGAATACGACCGCCTCTATCATGAGGATACGGTTGGCATGGGGACGACCATCTGGTCGCCACTGGCAAGCGGTCTGCTCACTGGCAAATACAACAATGGCATCCCCGAGGATACTCGTGTCAATCTGCCCGGCTACGAATGGCTGAAAGCGATGGTCGAGAGCGAAGAAGGCCAACAGCGCATCGCCAAGGTGCAGGAGCTGGCGAAAATCGCCGATGAACTCGGCACGTCGATGCCCAAGCTGGCGCTGGCCTGGTGCCTCAAAAATCCGCATGTCAGCACGGTGATTACCGGCGCATCCAAGGTGTCGCAGGTCGAAGAGAACTTCGAGGCGCTTGAACTGGTGCCACAGCTCACCGACGATGTGATGGAAACAATCGAAGCAGTGCTGGATAACAAAGAAGAACGGCTCTACGGAGCAAGCTAGGGGTTAATCACGCCGGGGGCGCACCGCCTCCGGCGAGTATCCGTGCCCTGAGTTGACCTCGAGTTTCAGACCTTCTTGTCTAATCTGACAGCATCTCTAGTAGCTGGGAACATGCTGAGGTGAGTGATAATCTGTCACCATGTTGAAATCAGTCATCTTCCGACCTGGTGTCCATTTCGTGCCATCGGGCAGGGTGGTGTCCTCACTAAATCTGGCTTCACGATAAATGCCGTTATCACTGATGCCGCTGACAATCGCGTTGTTCAGGTTTACATTCAGGAGGTTTGCGCCAGATAAATCCGCGCCACGCAGGTCTGCTCCACTGAGGTTGGAATGCTCCAGATCAGCATTGCGGAAAGAGCATAGGTAAATATAAGCTCGTTCCATATTCACCCACTGGAGGCGCGTGTGATCGAGATTGGCCTGCCACAGATCGACCTGTTTCCAGTTTGCGCCGCTGAAGTCCTGACCCACAAGCAGACTATCAGAGCCACACAACCACTGGCGTTTACGTAACTGGTGAATGCTGTCTTTGGAAATCTCGTTTGAAAGACTGCCTGTGCCTCGGATGAGTGTGTTTTTGAGATCGCGCTCCTGAAGCTGCTGATCGCGCCGTCGGTTAAAGCGATCAATAAGCAGCACGGTGACAGCAATTCCAAAGCCTTCCGGCACCAGAGCGGTTAGCAGATCCATGGGATCGGTAGCAAGAAGTTGAATAGCCGGGATTGCGAGGAGGCCAAAGACAAAGCCGATCACGCCATACAGCCAGGGTTCCCGTTGCCAGATTCGGGCAATCTCTTGCTCCCGGGAAAGTTCATGTTCGTGGATTGGTGGTTGGGGATTCATATTTATATACCGCTCTCAGGACCAGGTTTTACGTACCCACTCGCGTAACCAGATAATGCCATCGTTTAATTCTATACACTTCATCCGAACGAGATCATTGATGATCAGTGAAAATTCCTTTAACCATTCAGAGTCTTCCTGGTTTTCGAACTTTCATCATCCCACCACCGGATTGCCCAGTTGATAATATCTCAACTGCATATTATTCACGCCCAAACGTCACCTGACACAGTCAGGCTGCTTAAATTGATTCCCTCACAACTCGAAATCCAATGACATGATTGGGTCGTATGGGCGACACATGATTTCGAAATGCTGATCTTGCGCCATCAGCAGAAAAGTCATAACCACCTCCACGTACCACTTTTTCATTTTTGTTTGCCGATTCCTCGACTGTATAAGAGCCGTAATACCAATCCTCAACCCACTCCCATACATTGCCGTGCATATCATGCAGACCCCAGGGATTAGGCTGTCGCTTCCCCACCTCCTGAGGAGATTCGAGCCCGGCATTATAAGCATTTTCGATATACCATCCATAACCGTTGAGTTTTTGCTCGTCATCGCCAAATGAGAACTTCGTTGTGGTTCCAGCACGAGCAGCATACTCCCACTCTGCCTCGGTTGGCAGGCGGTAGTAATGCTTGTCATCAAAAGCGTTCAACTTTGCTATGAAGGTTTGGGCATCTCCCCAGCTCACATATACAGCTGGATACAAGTCTCCATAACGAACATTGTTTTGCCCGGACCAGGGTTCTGTCCCCATCACACCTCGCCACTCTGACTGAGTCACGACATAGGCTCCCATGTCAAATGGTTGTGAGATCTCGACCCTATGAGCGGGTTTTTCATTTTCGTTTCCATCATCCGAACCCATTTGGAACACACCTGTGGGTATCGAAACAAATACCATCTTCTCCAACACTGAGTCTATATTGATGGCGTGTGTCGTCGTGTCTGGTGGAGTGGCGGGTAACCCAGGCGCTGCCGCTGCGACAGCCTTTTCAATGCCGGAGGTAATAGTCTCAAATGCTTCATCGCGGTTTCCCCATTTGGTAACAGGTTTAGCATCCTTCGGCAGGGCTTGCAGTTTTCCGAAAGGCGCATCTTGCCAGAAAACGGGACGAAGTATGATGGGGATCACGGTCGCAGTTCCCTGTTCGTGGCGTTGAATCGCCCGACGCATCTCGATGTCATAACAGTAGTCGGAATTAATAAAGGCTGGACTAATGAGGAGAAGAATCACCTGGGCCGCTTCCATCGCTTCACTGATGGCACCTGCCCATTCTCGTCCGGCCCCAATCTTACGGTCATGCCAGGTTGAGATGATTCCGCGTCGTTTGAGGATCGAGAGATGCTCTTCTAATTTATCGCGTAAAGCTTCATCTTCATGCGCATACGAGAAGAATACGTTGGCCGCGTTTGGGTTTTCATCTGTAGACATGCGGATTTACCTCAAATGAATTGCGCTTTCATTAAGCCCTGGGGTGAGACTCTGGCTGGAAAGTGAACGGTAAGGTGAATCTACAAGACAGTAGATTATGAGATTATAAATGATATTTCTTTAATAACTGACTTTTCAAAGAAACCATCCCCAGTTTTTGGGGGATATACAGGCCGAGGTCATATTCTCATTTGGTTGGCGCTCACCGAACAGCTTCGGTTCCAATTTGTGGCAGCAAGCTTTATTCGTATACTGTCAGCACTTCCTGAATTCCACACTCTACCCCACGAGCCACCCCTAAAGGTGGTGACGCCTCTGCCGCTTTCGGATAAAGTGCAAGCTGAACATGATGAATTTGCGAAACCAGGTTCTGGTTCAGAACTGGGAATGAAAGCTTCAGGAGGCAGATCAATGAAAATCATGAGTCAAGAAGCACTCAAAGCGAAGTTGGATCGGGGCGACCACTTCAAACTGTATATGACGTTGGATCAACACGCCTTCGACACCAGTCACATCCCCGGCTCCGTCCATCTCGAGAATGTGGACGAGGTGATCGCCAACCTCTCGCCCGACGAAGAAGTCGTGGTTTATTGTGCCAACCCTGCCTGCCCTTCCAGTACCCTGGCCTATCGGATGCTCCGTAAACGAGGTCACCGAAACCTGTATCGCTATGCGGGTGGCCTTGAAGCGTGGTACGAAGCGGGCTACGAGCTGGTTGGCGAGGGCGCAGCGCTGGAAACCGAAGCCGTTCCGGAATAAGATCCATCATCCACCACGCCGGAGGCGATTAGTCTCCGGCGGATACGCTTCTAGATGGACTGGTCGCCATCTCGCCACGTTTCGTGATGAGTTTCATACACTGCTGAAAGCAAAAATCCCGACTTCATCAGCCGGGACTTTTTTGGATGGCGAAGGGACTTGAACCCTCGACCTCTTCCTCCTTATAATGCCCGCAGACGTCCGCAAGACGAACAACACGACGAGCATATGCAGGCAGGAAAAATTGAAAAGGGAAATTGATTTTACAGACGTACACCAGATATGTGCCGAGCATCAGATCGAGATCAGGGAACTGAAATCAGTTTCTGGAAGTTTTGGAAAGAAAATATTTTTCATCAATCAAGAACTGCTTTTACGAGTGTCTGAAGCTCCCATGACGCTTGAACAGGAGAAATTCAGACGAATCGCCACTCTGAATTTCGTGCCGAAAATTGTCCATACAGGGGCACTCAAGCGGAAAGGTGGACTCCTCCACTATACGCTTTTGACGTTATTGCCAGGGGATGATTTCGTAAATGTCTATCAGGAAATGACTGAAGCCCAGCAAATTCAACTGGGTGTAGATACGGCTGGATTTCTAGAGAACTTGCAGGAATTTCACGGTCAGTATTATGACATTGGACTTTACGTGGCAGCGCTGCCACACTTTTCTGGAACCTGGCGAGACGGTCATCAGCAATACTGGGAACTCCTCAAGCAAGAATCCGGAAAGTTACACTTGAAGCCAGACAGCCTCCAGGTCTTCGATAGCGCCTTTCGTTTTCTGCAGGCCTCGGCTAAAGCATTAGTCTATCAAAGTGGACCAAAACTGCTGCACAACGATTTT
>JAIOHN010000698.1 GCA_019912985.1 Anaerolineae bacterium
GGATGCTGAAGAAGAGGTGATTCCTGGGGTCTCGCGCCGCCAATTGTTGACGATTGCAGGTATCGGCGGTGGTGTGATCGTGCTGCTTCTATTGATCGTCGCGGCGATTGTGGTCATCAGCAACAGCAATCGCAATGCGGAGATCGCTGTCCAAACACGCGAAGCGCTCAGCCTGACGGGCACCCAGACTGCATTTGACTCGCAGCAGACGGCGACCGTCGCCGCGCGCATTGCCCTGGAAGGCACGCCGACTCCGACTCCGCTGGCGCTGGCAACTTTGCCGCCCACTTTCACCCCCACACCCACTGAAGCACCAGAAATAGGCGAGGTCGCACTGCCAACGCCACCCCCAAGTGTGGGCGGTACACTGGCTGGATGGGGTGGACGTGATGTTCTGGGGAACGGCGCGCTGGAAATCTTCATTCTCCCATTGGTGGGCAGCTATGAACGCTCTCAGGTTGGCACAGAGTACGGTATGGATGTGCGTTTTGCGGATAGCAACCAGCGTGTGATTTACACGCGGTACTTTGCGCCCACGTTCAGTTTTGGTGTTGAGGCGGTCAACATCAACGGCACGCAGCCGCTGGTGTTTCAGGATAACCAGGCAGCCTATCAGCTTTCAGAACCGGACCGCTGCCCAATTAATAATCAGATTACCTTTGCAGGGCTGCCACAGCGTGAAGTGAGTGTCGAGAATATCGAGGCAGGCGATCCCCCAAGACAAATCTTTGTAGCTGACCGTGATACTGGGGAACGGCGTGTGGTCACCAGTGACACGGCGACCTACAGCGACCCGACCTTTTCGCCGGATTGCACGAAAATTGCAGCCGTGCGCGATGATCAAAACAGCATCAACATCGGGCCAGATGTGGTCATTATTGATGTCGCCTCGGGCAGCTTCTTCCCGATCACCACGGATTTCTCGTCCTTTGCTGAGAAGACTCCGCGTTGGTCACCGGATGGGCAGCAGATTGTATTCGCTGCCGCGCCGGTCACGGAACCGGCCAACAACGACCTTGTGATCGTGAACGCCGATGGTACTGGCGCGCCTTTGCTGCTGGCCCGCAGCCCTGTTGATGACATCCTGCCGGTGTTTAGCCCGGATGGTCAATATCTGGCCTTTTCAAGTAATCGGAGTGGGTTGTACAACATCTATATTTACGAACCTGCTTCGAGTGAACTGTGGCAGGTGACGGATTCGGCTAACGAGGGCGATTTCTTTGTGGGTGATTGGTGGCAGTAGGCTTTGTCGAAACCAGGGCGGACGCTGTAGAATGAAGGTGTCGAGAAGACGAATGAGCGATAGTGAAGAATCATGAATGCCCAGGCGAAGCCAACCGGTAGCAGTTCCGAATTTGACCAACTGATGCGTCATGGTCGTACCGCTTACGAGCGGGGCGACCTGACGCTGGCTCATAATATGTGGAAAGAGGCTGCGCTCCTCAATCCCTATAGTGAGGAAGTATGGCTGGCCCTTCTGGATGTGCTGGACGCGCCAGAGGATCAACGAGTCTGCCTGGAAAATATCCTGTCGATTAACCCAATGAATGTGCAGGCGCGGCGTATGCTGCGTGCCTATGAAGAGAAACAGCAGCAGCGTGTTGAAAGCCGCGTCAAAAAGCAGAGTGAAGCCAAGCGCCGCGCACGTGAGCGCCGCCGTGCGCGCTGGGCGCTCGTCAGGCGGGCGCTGCTGCTAGGGGTTCTGATCGGCGTAACGGGGATCGTTTTCGCGATTGTCCTCAGCATATTGATCTACGGCTGACGGTGCCATCAGTATTTGCAGCTCACTGGCGAGCCGTGTCAGGTTGGCGGAGACGGTCTCGACCATACGGGTGCTGGCGCTGTTTTGTTGATTAATCCGCTCGATGCGCTCCAGACCAATCGTAATCTGTTCCAGGTCATCCATCTGCTGGCGGATCATGTCGTAAATCGACTTGACCGACTGGTAGGAATCGCGCACGCTGTTTGAGAGCGTTATCATGACCTCGCTTACCTGCTCCGTCATCTCCAGGCCGCTGTCTGTACCCTGCATCCCCACCTGAGTTGATTCGACCGTTTCCCGCATCGCATCCTGAATCTGCCCCAGGATACCCCGCACCTGATGCGCGGCAGCGGTGGACTGCTGCGAAAGCGAGCGCACCTCATCGGCGACAATCGCAAAACCGCGCCCATGAACGCCCGCATGAGCCGCCTCAATCGAAGCATTTAATGCCAGCAGATTCGACTGCGTGGCAATCTCACTCACCGACATGATGATTTCGTCGATACGCTGGATAAATTGGCTGAGCTTGACAATCGTCTGGGCGATCGCTGTGACCTGGGTACGGATATGCTGCATCTCGCTCACGGTTTCCTGGATGGTGTCCTGGCCTTTTTGCGAAAATTCCGCTGTCTGCCCGGCCATCAGTGTGATGGAGCGCACCTGCTCCTGTACCTGCTGCGACATCTCATAAAATGTATCGAGCAGGTTGTTGGTGGCCGTGATCGCCTCTGACTGTTCAACTGCTCCAGCAGACTGCTGTGTCGTCACCTGATTGATGGCATCGGTGGCGCGCACCAGGCCGTCGGTCGTCATGCGCAGCTGCATACTCAGTTCGCGGTAATCCGTCTCGGATTCCAGGTTGATGTTGGGGTTGATGATCGACTTCGTGCTGGGTGAGGGCAGCAGGAAGATCACGGCAGGTTGACCGAGCACCAGCAGCCCAACACCGAGTATCACATGCTCAGTCGTCAGTGGGTCGAGTGTCCCCCAGCGAATTACGGCGGCGATAGCGACGGCAACCCCATGCCCGGTCGCCAGCAGCAGCGCGCGTTCAGTCGAGACCTGTGCTGCCAGTGCGGTGAGCAGCAGGGCGACGCCCACCAGCGCCATCCACCACGGTTCGTAGATAGTGAAAAAGAGGAGTCCAAAGCTGGTAATCACCGACAGCAGCAGGGGAATCGCTTGTTTCCACGATCCACCCAGGTGCATAACACTCATCAGCAGCGCGCCAATGCCAACCAGAGCATAAGCCAGCGCCAGCAGCAGCTTCAAGGGGGCCGGATTCGCAAAGTACGCAATCAAAAAAAGCAGACCAGCGCCTATCCCGACTATTCCACCACGCAGCGGATATGGATAAGCATTGAGCTGGTTATTGGTCGTGTTGTGAAACTGTTCGATCATCGCGTCTTTACAGTCTCCTTCCCCACCCTGTTTCGATCATTGATTATAACCATAAAACGGGTGATCTTTGTCAGTTTACGTGTCATCATCCTCTTATTATGCTAAGGGTAGAATAAGAAATATTGTCATGAGATGCTGGTCATCGCCGGTAATCGCCACCGGTGCGGGGTCGTCTATACCGGCGGGCCTACAAATCCTAAAGGAGGCCAGTATGTATAAGACGATTTTAGTCCCTCTTGATGGCTCGACCCGTGCTGAGGCAATCCTGGGGCATGTTGAGGAAATTGCCCAGGCGGAAGCGAGTAAAGTCATTCTGTTACACGTCGTGGACCCGGCTTCTTCGCTCACTGGCCTGGAAGGCGTCCCCTATGATGTCAACCGAGAATTGATCGAAGAAGAGAGTGCCGAGGCACAGCGTTATCTGGAAGCCAAAGCGGGTGAGCTGCGGGCCAAGCACATTGATACCTGTGTTCGCCTGCGCTATGGTGAGATCGTGAAATCAATTGCTGAGGCCGCTGAGGCGGAAGAAGCAGACTTGATTGCGATTGCCAGTCATGGTCGCACCGGGTTATCCAGGCTGTTTTATGGCAGTGTCGCGGCAGGTGTGTTGCAGCGGGTAGATCGTCCTTTGCTGCTCATTCGCGCACAGCACGATAACTAACGTTTCCAATCTGTCAGTAGGCTCACAGGCGGGGTGCAAGCTCCGCCTTTTTTATGGATGTCGTGTATCAAGCATCATAGCGCACCTTCCACACATGGCCGTAGATGAAGTCGGCCACGACCAGCGTGCCATCCGGCGCGAGGGTGATGTCGATGGGCCGAATCAGCCCGGTGATAAAGGGTTCGGCCTGGGCTGGCGTGAACTCATCCGGCGGCTGGGGCGGGTTGGCCGGGTCAAACTGGACGACGCGCTGCCCCCCTTCGATCCCATTCCACAGCACAACGAACAGGTGATTGAACAGATTGGCGGGATACTGCGTGCCGGTATAAGCCACCAATCCACGCGGGACGCTGAAATCAGCGAAGGTGAGCAAATCGGGCAGAATATCGGATGAGCCACCAAACGGACATTCATCGCAGCCACGCCCTGCCCAATAGGGCCAGCCGTAATTGCCGCCGGGTTCAATTCTGAGCACCCGGTCGCCCTGGCCGCTGACCAATCCCTGATCGGTGGCATAGAACTGCCCACTGGCATCAAAGGTGAGATCGTAGGGGTTATGCAGGCCGCTGGCGAATGGCTCGACCTCACCGGTATGCGGCTGAATGCGCAGGATGGCCGCTTCAAGTGGGCCAATTTCGGCCATCCGCATTCGCTCCGGGAAAGGCGGTTCGGCGTGGTCGGTCAGCGCACCAATCCCCAGGTAGAGATAACCATCCGGCCCGAAGATCAGGCCATTGGGCTGGTTGTCGATCAGCGAATAGCAGCAGGGTAGATCTTCAATCACCGGGACAGCATCGCCGCCGCCGGAGGGAATACGCCACACACCGCCACCTGCGTTGAGAGTCATGCGCGCGCTGACATAGAGCACATCGGTGCCGGGCTGAAACGCGAGTCCGATTGGCGAGATGAGATCGCCGCTGTAGCGTTCACTGCTGCCATCTGGGTTGAGTACATAAACCGCGCCGATGCGCGTCGCGCCGTTTTCCAGCACGGTCGCATACAGGCGGCCATCCGGCCCGTAGGTGATTTGCTGCGGCTGACCGGGGAAGCGCCCCACATGCTCGACAC
>JAIOHN010000699.1 GCA_019912985.1 Anaerolineae bacterium
CACTAGGGTGATGTACAAAAACCGTATAGCCGTAATATTTTTGTTTGTGGCTCTTATGTTGAGCCTGGTTCCAGCGCTGGTTGCTCAGGACAGCTTAATCGAGTCTGTCTGTCTGGTCACCGATGTTGGCAAGGTCGATGATGGTACGTTTAACCAGTTTGCCTATGAAGGTATGGTCGCTGCCGCAGAGGATTTCGGACTGGAATCGAATTACATCGAAACCACGGCTCCCACAGAATATAATGATAACATTCAACGTTGTGTCGACTCTGGTGCCAACGCGGTAATCACAGTGGGTTTCCTGCTTCAGGATGCGACTCTGGCAAATGCTGAAGCCAACCCCGATGTGTATTTCATTGGCGTGGACCAGGGTTATGGAGAGGCACCTGCCAATCTGGTCGGCATTCAGTTCCGTGAGGACCAGTCTGGTTTCCTGGCGGGCGCAATGGCCGCACTGATGGCAGAGCAGGTAGACCCCGAGTCCCCGAAAGTGGCCGGTGTTTATGGTATTGACGTGCCTGCGGTGAAGAAATTCCGCAATGGCTTTGAGCAGGGCGCGAAATACATCAATCCTGACATCGAAACCGCTGGTGTCTACATCGCCAGCTTTACCGACTCCGCCCGTGGTGGTGAAACTGCCCGTCAGTTGATCGCTGAAGGCGCGGATGTGATCTTTGGTGCAGGCGGCCAGACCGGCTCTGGTGGTATCCAGGCGGCGGCGGCTGAAGGTGTGTATGTCATCGGCGTGGACCAGGACGAATACGTCACCACGTTCGGTAACGGCAGCACACCCGGCGTAGAATTCCTGATCTCCAGTGCGATGAAGCGCGTGGACCAGGGTGTTTATCAGCCGCTTGAGGCACTGGCCAACGGCGATGTGGATGGTTTTGGCGGTGGCGGCAACCTCGTGCTGTCGGCTTCCAACGAAGGCATCAACTTCGCACCCCCGCATGACTCCGATGTGCCAGAAGAAGTGACGACTCAGGTTCAGGAAATCCTGGAAGGTCTTCAGAGTGGGACCATCGTGACAGGTGTCGATCCATCGCTGGGTGACATGCTCCCAACGATTAGTGACACGATCAGCAGCAATGAAGATCTGTCCACCCTGGCGGCAGCCATTGAGGCCGCTGGCATGACCGAAACCCTGAGCATGGGTGGCCCCATCACCATCTTTGCGCCATCCAACGCCGCTTTTGAAGCACTGCCCGAGGGTACACTCGACAGCCTGATGGAAGATCCCGAGGCGCTTGCCAGTCTGCTCCAGTATCACGTCGTCTCCGGCGCGGTGATGGCAGATGGTGTCGCGGCTCTGGACCGGGAAGATATTGCGGCTCTTGATCTGTCGCAAGGTGGCATCCCGGCGCAGAACGGTGTCATCTACATCATTGACACGGTGCTGATGCCCGAAGGCATGTAATCACCCGGATCATGTAAAACTGAAAGGGCGCAGTCTAAAAGCTGCGTCCTTTTTGTTTGCCAGCCTCGTCTTTTCGGGATTTTTCACCTGCGCCAGCATTAAGATTAACCTTCCAGCGCAAATAAAAATTTGTGTTACACTGACCATTATGTGGATGAATTTGCAAAGGCAAGGCTATGCTCCGCAGAATATGGATTGTACTGGTTGTATTGATCGTTGTCGTGGTGGTTTTCCCGGTTGCTGCCCAGGACACTTCTTACACTGTCGAGTACGGGGACGTACTGGATGTTATCGCCGCTGGGTTTGATAAATCCGTCGCCTGTATTGCAGAAGCCAGTGGCTTGGCAAACCCCAATACCCTTCGCCCCGGCGATGAACTGGTTGTCCCGGCGAATTGCCCTCCCTATGATGGGCTTGTACTGGTTATGACCGATCAACCCGGTCAGGGTGGCGGTGGTAGTGTTCAGGCCAGCGGAAATGCCTATATTGTTGGCGTAGGGGATGTGCTCGACCTGATTGCCGCAGCCTATAATGTCGCGCCGTCTTGTATTGCAGAAACCAACGATTTGACAGACCCCAACCGCATCTATCCAGGAGACCGGCTGGTCATCAGCGCGAGCTGCCCACCATATGATGGCGAAGCAGGTGCAGGACGATTACTCGGCCAACCGGAAGACAGCGGTGCTGGTGGCGGCAGTGTCCAACCGCCTGCAACAGATGATAGCGGCGGTGATGAAATGGCACCGACAGAACAACCGCCGTCAGAAGATGAAGACGATGGTGGTGCGGTCGGCTAGGCGCGCCTGGGAATGCGTTGAACGTAAGCGCCGAATGACGAAGCGATCTTCTTTGGGTCCTGATTGCGTTTTTCCAGCATCGCTTTGCCAATCGTCTCAAATGCCTGATGGATACGCACAATCTCGCTGATTTGCTCCTGCGCAGGCTCATCATGGAACAATGTCACCACCGTGGTGGTCTGCGCATCCGTAAACAGCAGCCAGCGATTATCCGACATATTTTCCACACGTGGCGCGATATTCTTCCTGGCCTCCCGCAGTCGTACGAAGTCGCTGAGGACGGGTGAAATATCGAACACCGACACTTCAAAATCGCCCAGTCTTTCAATCAGCGCCCCGGTATGATTTTGATAAACGGCTAACCCCACGGCCTTGCCGATATAGGTCTGCGGCAGGCTCAGGGCTGATTCGATCTCCGCTTCGGTGACAATCATCATTTCACAGGTATCAAGCGCCTGCTGGGCGGACTCCAGCTGTTGTGCATAACTCTCATAT
>JAIOHN010000700.1 GCA_019912985.1 Anaerolineae bacterium
GGTTCACTTCCGGCGCTGGCACCCCGGCAATGATTATTATGGCCTGTCGGCGCTGGAAGCGGCACGGCTGGCGGTCCACAGTGATCGGGCAATGGCCGAGTGGAATCACAACACCTTCGGGCGGGATAACGGCGTGCCTGCTGGCATTGTCAACGTCAAGGAGTTTGTGTCGGATAGTGACTTTGAGCGCATCAAACGCGAGTGGCGGCAGAGTTACGGCGGTCCGCAGCGGCGTACGGCTTTCCTGCGCGGCGGCGGGATTGAATGGCACAATATCGGCCTGAGCCACACTGATCTGGACTTTCTCAAGGGGCGTGAGGCGCATCGAGATGAGATTCTCAACATATTCGGCATCCCGGTGGGGTTGGTGAGCGAGAACGCCACCGAGGCCAATGCCAAAGTGGCGGAGCGTTTGTTTATCGAGCGGACGCTGTGGCCGAAGCTGGTGCGCATGGCGCAGAAGATCACGCAGGAGCTGCTACCCTTCTGGCCCGGCGAGCATGTGGCGCTGTTTGAGGATATTCGCCCCACAGATGTACAGGCGCGGCTGGATGAAATCCGCACCGCGCAAACGGTGTTGAGCATCAACGAAATTCGCCAGCGTTATTACAGCCTGCCTGATGTCGAGTGGGGCGTGCGACCTGTGGGCATGGTGGAGGCTGTGCCGGTTGCAGCGGAACCCATCCACGACGAAGATGAGGCGATGAAAGCCATGCTGGATGAACTGGGCCGCTGGGAGCGGTTCGCAGTCAAACGTTGGGGGAAAGTCCAGACACGGGCGTTCGAGGTGCGAGCGCTGCCAGCCGAGCTGGCATTTGAGGTCTCGGCGCAGTTGATGGCGGCGGATAGTGTGGACGTGGCGCAGGCGGTGTTTCGTGAAGCGCGGACAGCGCTCAGCGTGGACGCCGCTTCCTGATTTTTGATACGATGATGGGGCGGCATTGAGATTGGCCGCCCCATGAGGAGATCGCAATGAGTGGCCTGGTGCATATTGGGATTGTGACTTACAACAGCCGTGACGATCTTGCAGCCTGCTTCGCCGCGCTCAACGCGCAGACGTATCCACACCTGGCGGTGACGGTGTTGGATAATGCTTCACAGGATGACTCGGCGGCGTGGGTCGAGGTGAGTGCCCCGCAGGCGCAGGTGATCCGCAGCACGGAAAATCTGGGCTTTGGACGCGGGCATAATCGCATCCTGGCAACGCGACCCGAGGCGGCGTATTACATGCCGCTGAATCCCGATGTGCGCCTGGAACCGGATTACATCGGGGCAGTGGTGCGCACGTTGCAGGAAAATGATGCGCAGTGGGGGACGGGCAAGCTGCTGATGGAGGATGGTCAGCATATCTACAGTGTGGGTCATGCCCTGCGCCGGGATGGCTATGCGCTGAATATCGGTTATGACCTGCTGGACAGCGGCCAGTTTGAGGATGCGCGGGAAGTATTCGGCGCGCCGGGGGCGGCTCCCCTCTACAGCCGCCAGTTGATTGACGACCTGGCTTCGGACGGCAATTTGTTTGACCCGGTGATGTTCATGTATGCCGAGGACAGTGATGTTGATTGGCGGGCGCGGCGCGCAGGCTGGCGCTGCTGGTATACACCGGCAGCGGTGGCTTATCACCGGGGCAGTCATGCGCGCGGGCTGCTGCGCGTGCAGGCATTGGGGAACCGCTATCTGAGTGTGCTCAAAAATGCTTATCTGGTCGATTTACTGACGTACAACATCCCAATATTAGCAGTCCATTGCGGGCTGCGTTTACTATTGACTCCGCGAGATGGTTTGCATCTTGTACAGCAACTGATACAATGGAGTTGTAACATCTGGGGGAAACGTGAAAAGCCGCGTTTAAAGCGGCGTGACATGATGGTATGGTTCCTGTGGAGCCGAAGCCAGCCTTGCGGTCAACCTCAATCATGGTTGGGGCGTATTTCAAGTTTTCTGCAAGGTCGCCGTGCCATAATCCACCCAAGTTCAAGTCATCACAATTAATGTTTAACTTTTCGTTAAGAAACTAAAGGTTTGGTTAACCGATTAATTGAGATATAGGTTGGTTGCCAAATCTGAAAAGTTCTTTACAATAAGTGATGACGCGGTAGTATGTTTTACATAGAAAAGGAGCTTATATCCGTGTTCAATAATCGTCGTATCACTGTTCTGCTGAGCGGTCTCGTCCTGATCGCAACGCTTGTGGCGCTTTTCGGTCTGCCTTTCGCAACCTTCAGTGCTTCCAGTGTTGATGCTCAATATGAAGGCCCCAACCCAATTGATGAAGTTGGTACCTGTGGCGGAAGCCCGCTGTACCAGGTTCGTCTGCGTGGTGGTGGCGTGAATGCCTACACCGCTTCTGACTTCAACCAGGTTGGAGCCATCATTCCGGATTCCGATCGCCAGAAATACCTGCTTTGCGGCAACTCAGACACTCGTCCTGAGGGCTATGTCTCGATCCTCTTCCCGATCAACCAGAAATTCTATGTTCATGCGGAAGACGTCGCGGACATCGTGTGCCGTAACCTGACCGATCCCGAAACCGGGCTTTGCAGCTAATTTGAAGCATTCGCCGGTCAGCCTTCGGGGGTTGGCCGGCATTTTTTATTTCCCTATCTTCTGCTGAATAATCTTAAATGTCTCTCCAAAGACAGTCCCCTTTTGAACGCACGTTGAGCTGGCTTCAACTGATCGCGCTGGCGCTGATGATTTTCCTCAGCGTGATTTCACGCCCTCGCCAGATGCTGCTGGAAGTCTCACCGCAGTGGAATATCCCAATCGAATTCCGGATTGTGTCGATCTCCATCCCGGACATATTCGTGCTGGCCCTGCTGCTGCTGACAGTGATCCGGTTGGTGGTTTCGGCAAGTTATCGTGATGATCTATTTGATGTGGTGCATAAAATCATCACACGGGCGGGCGGCCTGTGGTGGGGATTGCTGGTGTTGTGGGTGATGGTCGGGCTGGCGTGGGCCAATGAAGGCACGATGCTGCGCTTCCATCTGATTCACGTGATCGCGCTGCTGGTGATGGCACTGATTACAGCAGGACTGGCACGAGAGCGCGGTGATACCCCACTGCTGGTGGCGTTGATAGCCAGTGGCGTGGTGCAATCGATCATCGGCCTGCTGCAAGTGCTGAACAACGGCCCCTTAGGGTGGTACAACCTGGGTGAGATTGATCGCTTTGACTACGACCCACTGGATTTTTACCGCGCGCCGGGGCTGGCGATGCATTACAACTACCTGGCGGGTTATTTGATGATCGCGCTGTTCGCCTGTATGCTGCTGGGCTACCGGCGCTGGTCGAACGGGAAGCGGATTCTCCCGCTGGTGCTGGCTGGCGCGATGATCAGTATCGGCATTCTCTCCACACTCTCGCGCGGGGCGCTGCTCTCCACGGCGATAGGGATGCTGCCGCTGGTGGTGATGGTCTTTTTACGGTTGAACCGCCGGGCGCGTTTGCTAATTGTGGGCGGATTGGTGGCTCTGGTGGTGCTGGCAGTGGCGTATGTGCTGTTCGTCCTGGGCGGAATCGAGAATATCCAGACGCGTTTTTTGACTGGGCGCGAATTTTTCTTCGATTACTCCTGGTCGGTGATCCAGACCTCACCCGTTTTAGGGGTGGGCGCGGGGAATCTGATGCTGGAAGCCGGGAAAATCTACGGCCTGGAGTTTGAAAACCTGCTGCCGGTGCATAATGTTTACCTCTACATCTGGGCGGAACTGGGGCTGCCAGGGCTGGCGCTGTTTTTGATCGGCAGCATTACGATTTTGTGGCGTCTGCGTCATCCTAATCGCACCGCCCTATTCATCTGGACAAGCTGCTTCCTGGCGATTTGCGCGGTGAATCTGTTTGATAATTACTTCTGGGCGGTCGCGCCCTTCCGTGTGGTGTTTTTCTGGGTGATCGGCATGTGGTGGTATTATGTGCTGCCGCTGCTTGCGCCGGAACCTGTCGCCGAACCGGAAACGCCGCCTGTGCTTGAGGCTACTGCCTAAGCTCTCGCCACTTCCATCTATCTATAAGCGAAAACGCGATGCCATTGTGCGCCAATCGACCTTGCGCTGCGATTGGATGATGCGGCGTTTTGCCAGCATCTGGCGGCGAAGGGCGAACAGGGAGCGGTAAGCAGCCAGTGATTTTCGCTCACGCAGCAGCACATAGGCCAGAATCCCCAGATCATAGGTCGCAATCCAGGGTAAATCGCGCAGAAAATGAAGTAGGCGCTCGTTTTTGAGCATGAGCAGGTAGCGATTGCGCAGGCCCAAAAAGCGCATCTCCTGCGAGACACGATCACGCTGGCCGGGCCGAAATCCACGCACGTGATGGGCAACAGCTTGTGGCACATAGAGCGATTCCCACCCGCGTAACTGGGCGCGCCAGCACACATCCACATCTTCTTTGTGCATGAAGAAATCGGTATCGAACACCTCCCCATTGACGCGAATATCGTCAAGCATGGCGCGGCGATAAACTGCCGCTGCCCCATCTGGACCGAAGATAGGCTGGCGCTGCTGCGGGCGTTGGTCGGCAGGGAGACCTTCGTTCTTCAAGCCCTGGCGACGGCTGCGGCGCATGTAAAGCCCGGTGCCGTCGATAGTTTGCGGCTTCTCGCCCAACTGCTCGACCCGCAGCAGACAGGCGGCTGCTGACCCGACCTGCGGCTGTGAATCCAGGGCGGCGATCATGGCCGCCAGAAAGCCGGGCTGAAGCTGCACATCCGGGTTGAGGGTGAGCACATAGTCACTTGTGGACTGGTCGATGGCCTGATTGTGGGCAGCAGCGTAGCCGATGTTGTGCGGGTTAACGATCAATGGCACATCGAAGCGGCGGACAAGATTAACCGTCTCATCCTGTGAGGCGTTGTCGATCACGCAGGCATCAAAATCCGCGCTCTGCTGGTGGAGTAGCGCTTGCAAGCAGCTTTCGATGGTGGTGGCGCTGTTGTAGGTGACGATATGGACGCTGATTCGCGGCATGGATCAATCCGGTTCAACAGGAAATAGCATGGATTATTGAAGATAACGGATGCCAGCGCAAGAGGCGGTACGGCGTAGCATGTTGGCGTCTCAACCCTTATAATTCCGATCTGGAAGGGTGACCTATTATGCAAACTGAAATCCTCGGCGTCCCGGTGGACGCTCAGACCTTTGACGAAGCTATTGAAACCCTGGCCGCCTGGGCGCGCGGTGATCAACTGCACTATGTTTGCACCTGCCCGGTCTACACGCTGATGCAGGCGCGCGAGCGTCCAGAGGTCGGTGCAGCGCTGCGTGGTGCGGATATGGTCACAGCGGACGGGATGCCGGTGGTCTGGGTGCAGCGGCGGCAGGGTTTCGCTCAGGCAGAACGGGTTTACGGGCCGGATGTGCTGCTGGCGCTGTGTGAAAAGACTGCCGGGAGTGGTGTGCGGCACTATTTCTATGGTGGGATGCCGGGGGTGCCGGAAAAGCTGGCCGCTAATTTGCAGAAGCGCTTTCCTGCCCTGGAAATTGCAGGATTTGATGCGCCGCCGCTGGCAGAAGTGGGTTCTGCGCCGGACGCAGAAGCGGTACAGCGTTTGAATCACGCCGGGGCGCATGTCATCTGGGTAGGATTGGGATCGCCCAAGCAGGATTTGTGGATGGCGCTGCACCGTCCGCTGCTGGAAGCGACGGTACTGATTGGTGTGGGCGCGGCGTTTGATTTTATCGCCGGGACCAAACGGCAGGCTCCCCAGTGGATGCGGCGGGCCGGGATGGAATGGTTGTTCCGGCTGGTACAGGAGCCGGGGCGCTTATGGCGGCGGTATGTGGTGTATAACACGCGCTTCCTGTGGGCATTGATGCAGGAAGGGCGCGAGTCGCCGCCTGACCGGTCGCCCTGAGTTCAAGCGGGGTATGTGAATGGTACGCAATCTCAGTCCAGGGTATTTACTGGCACTGCTGATCTCGGACGTGTTGATCGTGACCGTGGGGCTGCTGGCGTCCTGGTGGCTGCGGCTGAATCTGTCCTTCGGCGCGTTTATCCCGGATGATGCCGTATCGCCACCGCTGTGGTTGTTCGTGGTCACGGCGATGATCTGGATTGTCGGCTTGTGGCAGGCCAATCTCTACAGCCCGCAAATTGGCCTCTATCTCTATCTGCGGCGTATTGTGACCGGGCATAGCATTGCCGCGCTACTTTTCCTGGGCATGATTTACATTGTCTATCGCGATTACTCACGTTTGCAGGCGCTGTATCTGATCGCAATTGTGTTTGTGCTGCTGCTGATTCATCGCGGCGTTCTGCGCTATTTCTCCGACCCGGTCAGCGAGAAGCGACGGGTGCTGATTGTGGGTACGGACCGTCATGCTGCCACTGTGGGCCAGAAAGTGAGCGATCACGCCTGGGCGAATCTGACTCTGGTGGGGCATCTGCGGCCCAATGGCAGCCATGAGGATGACGATGCGCTGCCTATCCGTGGTGGGCTGGATGACCTGGCAGCGGTGGTTCAACGGGAACGGGTGAACGAGGTGATTGTCTGTGTGCGCTGGTTTGATGATGTGGTGTATGAAGAAGTGGCGCGCATCGTGCGGCGGCTGCAAGACCGGGCGGTCAATATCCGACTGGCCCCGGATTACACCGATCTGGCCTACTTTCACCTTTCGACCGAGGATTTTGACGGCCTGCCGCTGATTGCCGTGCGTGAGGCGATTCTGTCGCCGTTCCAGCGGATTGCCAAGCGTGTATTTGATCTGGTGGTGGCGCTAGTGGTGCTGGCGCTGACGTGGCCGCTGCTGCTGTTGATCGCGCTGTTGATCAAGTGGGATAGCCCCGGTCCCGCGATTTTTAGACAGATGCGCATCGGGCAGTATGGCAAACCGTTCGCCATGCTCAAGTTCCGCACGATGGCTTTTACGACTCCGCCGGATGAACTGCGCGGGCGTTATCTCAAAAACCCGGACAATCCCCATGTCACACGTGTGGGGCGCTTTTTGCGCAAGACGAGCCTGGACGAACTGCCACAGTTTATCAATGTGCTGCGCGGAGAGATGAGTGTGGTGGGGCCGCGCCCGGAGCTGCCAGAATTTGTGGAGAAATATGAGTGGTGGCAGCGCAAGCGCTTCGAGCTGCCGCAGGGTGTGACTGGCTGGTGGCAGATCAATGGCCGGGCAGAACGCCCGATGTTCGAGAATACCGAGGACGACCTGTTTTACATCAGTCACTATTCGCTGTGGCTGGATTTCCAGATTGTGCTGCGGACAGTGGTTGTTGTCCTCAGCCGACGTGGGGCGTATTGAAGCTGTTTTGCGTGAAAACACCCAGCTCACAGATTCGCAGGGTAGCGTCCTGCTTCAAGCAACGCCCGGCGTGCCCGAACGCGAATTTCATCATTAAGGTTTAACACAAAAACAGTAACGCGTCCTTCAGGAGAAAGCGGGACAATACGAGCGTTATCAAGCTGAAAGTGATCTGTCCATGCTTGCTGTCGGGGGTTAAACAACTGCGTAATTTGGCCTGTTTCAGGATCAAAGGAGCCAAAGTCACTCCCTTTGTGGCGGTTGCATTCCAGACAGGCAAGGCATAAGTTATCTTCGCTCGTCTTACCACGATGTTTCTCTGGAATGATGTGGTCAACCTCGTGCTTATACAGGCTGTCCCGTTGATGGATCAAGCAGTATTCGCAGCGTTCTCCAGCCCGTTCGACTACTTGACGACGCAAAGTTTCGGGGATATAGGTCATGTGCCCTGCAAGGCCTTGTGCGCCTTTGCTTTTAGCATCATGACAAAGTGGTTCATCTGGCTGGCCTCTTCCAGCTCGGCCTGTTCCTCAGAACTCAGTGTTCCTTGACGGTTGGCTTCTAGCAGATCGCGGAGGCGTTCCTGGGCTGCATCAGACGCCTGGAAATCAATAATTCGTTGCGGCGTGGGCGCTGAAAGTAAAAATGCCAGAACTTCCTCCTGTATACTGGCCGATGATGCGTAATCCGTCATTTTGTCCTATTCTCCCCCTAGAATGGCAGAAACCGGGAGTGAGAAGCCCGGCAGCACCTCGCCGCCGTCGATTATGTTCTCAGGTGAGCATATCAAGGTTTCCTGACCGGGGCGATATATCTCGACCCCTTCATACGGAAACACGAGAATGACCAGCCTGGTACCATGCTGGATATAAGATTCGGCTTTGCGTCTCTGGGAAGCTCGTGACTGGGTATCAGAGCGGATCTCAACTGCCAGCAAAGGCGGCTCGGTCAGATAGTCGGCAACACTGGCCTGATTGATGGCAATATCAGGGATGAATTTTTCGTCGCCCAGTACATGCAGTACTTCCGTATAGACCACACCGAGCGGATGCTGACGGATATAAGTCATCAGGGCGAAGGTGAACTCAGCTTGGATCTGACCGTGTACTGGCTTGGGTGATACTTCCACGATCTCCCCGTCAATAAAGCCGAAGCGTTTCGCCGGGTGTTGTTCGACCAGTGTCAGAAATTCCTCGGCGCTCATCTGCATTTGCAATACCATGCTCATGCCTCATCTGCCGAACACGTTATACCTAGTATATCGAAAAACCACTGAAAGCGGGACGATGTGGGCCTGGTCAAGCTCAAAACGATCCGTCCATACCTGTTGACTTGGACTAAACACCAGGTTACGTCTGTTAGATTTTAATGTCGCATAACGATCGTAATCGCCGGATTTCGCTTGTAAGCAAATGCCCGGCCTCATAAACAGACCGGGCACAATATCCACTGGTATTCACACCCATTGCCATCCCTCTACGGGATATTACGGTATTTTAATGCCTGCAAGCATTAACCCGCTTTCCGCCTGTATGCGCGCATCGCAAAGACATAAGCTACGACCATAATCCCGACGCACCACGCTAGCGCAACCCAAATATCGTTACCGACAGGTTGCCTGGATAGCAGCGCACGGATAGTTTCCACAATCGAGGTCACCGGCTGATTTTCGGCAAAAGCACGAACGACCGATGGCATTGAGTCGGTCGGCACGAAGGCCGAACTGATAAAGGGCAGGAAGATAAGCGGATAGGCGAAAGCGCCTGCACCGTCCACCGATTTTGCGGACAGTCCGGCAATCACCGCGATCCAGGTCAGGGCCAGCGTAAACAGCGTGAGGATACCAGCCACGGCCAGCCATTCCCCTGGTCCCGCCGACGAACGGAAGCCCATCAGGAGCGCTACGAGAATGATGACGACCACCGAAATTGCATTGGATACCAGTGAGGTCAGCACATGCCCCCATAGCGGGGCCGAACGTGCAATCGGCATGGAGTGGAACCGCTCGAAGATGCCTCGCTGCATATCCATGAACAGACGGTAAGAGGTGTAGGCGATACCGCTTGCAATCGCCATCAGCAGGATGCCAGGCAGCAGATAATTTACATAGTTATCTGTACCAGTTTGAATCGCACCGCCGAACACATAGACGAACAGCAGCATCATCGCAATTGGTGTGATAGTAACTGTGATGATGGTGTCCATACTGCGGAAAATATGGCGCATGGAACGCCCCAGCATGACGCTCATATCGCTGAAAAAGTAGTGCTTTGTCGCTTCCATATTTACTGCTTCTCCTTTTTGCCGATGATGGCGAGGAAGATCTCCTCCAGGGTTGGCTGTTTTTCAATGTATTCCACCTGTGTGGGCGGGAACAGCTTTTTCAGGTCTGCGAGTGTGCCGTTGGCGATAATTCTACCCTCGTGCAGAATGGCGATACGATCAGCCAGCTGTTCAGCTTCGTCCAAATACTGCGTGGTCAGGAATACCGTCGTGCCCCCTGCCGCCAGTTCCTTAACAATCTTCCAAACATCGTTGCGTCCTTCGGGATCAAGCCCGGTGGTCGGCTCATCGAGGAAAATAACCTCTGGTTTCCCGATCAGGCTCATGGCGATGTCGAGCCTGCGGCGCATCCCGCCTGAATAGGTGGAAACCCCGCGATCCGCCGCATCAACCAGGCCGAAGCGTTTCAGCAGATCGTCAGCCACCGCACGAGGATTTTTTAGGTGTCGCAACCTGGCGATCATGATCAAGTTTTCCCGACCGGTCAGTATCTCGTCTACGGCGGCGAACTGCCCGGTCAGGCTGATCGACTGTCGTACATGATCTGGCTTTGAGGCAACGTCAAAGCCGTTTACGGTGGCGGTTCCGCCATCTTGTTTAAGCAGTGTAGTGAGGATTTTGACAATCGTCGTCTTGCCTGCACCATTGGAACCAAGCAGGGCGAAAATACTGCCTTTTTTCACCTCAAAATCCACACCATTCAGAACCTGAAGCTGTTTGTAGGACTTTTGCAGCCCCTTCACCTCAATAGCTTGATTTTGCATATCCTTCACTCCTTACCGCTTGCGGCCTCCTATGTTAGAATAGATTCAGCTTGAAGTTCCAGCAAACTCTGCGCAGTATTACTAGATACTCAAGTTATCATATGCTAATTTAGCTTGAAAATCAAGTTAATTGTCTAAAAACGGAGAAATCAGAATTGCCCATGGGTTCACAGAGTAAAAAGACAGAGATTGATGGAAAACTCGTGAGTGAGCTTCGGCAGTGTTATGGACTGGGTGCATCCTTTTTCCGGGCAGCGGCGGCGCGAATCGAGATGACCGATACGGATATGCAAGTCATCGATATTTTGGAGACCAGCGGTGAGGCGACCGCTGGTGAGCTGGCTAATCTCATGGCACTCTCAACCGGCACCTTCACCGCGATTCTCAAGCGCCTGGAGAAGGCTGGCCTTGTGCACCGGGAGCGCGATCCCAACGATGGTCGCCGGGTGATCGTGAAGCTTGCAACAGGTACGGACGGCAAGCAGGAGATTAGCCCGCTTTTTGCCTCTCTCGGCAAAGCCTGGGAGGAAATGGCGGACCACTACGACGACGAGCACAAGGCCTTCCTGTTGGAGTTTCTTCAGCACAGCAATGCGCTCGCCAGGGAAGAAATTGCGCGGCTGCGAGCAATGTCAGTGAGCGATGAGGGAACCTTCTCTGCCCCGCTAGCTGGACTGGAACACGCCCAGCTCGTCATCTCGTCTGATACCTTTGGGCTGAACTTGCGCGCGGGGGAGTTGATGGATGCACTCTATCAGTCCCGTTTCGAGGGACCCATGCCCGATGTGAAAGTCAAAGACGGGGTGGTGACCATCCGCTACCCACGGCGTCTGTGGCTTCCCGGCATGAAGAAACGCGCAGCGGAGGTTACGCTCAGCACCACCATCCCCTGGCAGATCGTGCTTCAGGGTGGGGCATCGGAGATAACGGCTGAATTGGGCGACCTCAAGCTCGCCTCTCTCGAAGTCAAAGGCGGAGCCTACATGGCCCGGCTCGAACTGCCAGCACCCTCTGGCGTAGTGCCTGTACGGATCAGCGGGGGGGCATCGCAGACCATCATTCGACGGCCCACAGGCACCGCCGCACGGGTTCATCTCAAGGGCTGGGCCTCCGAATTTACCTTTGACGATCAAACCTTTAGCGCGGTGGGCAATGACGTGCGGTTGCAAAGCCAGGATTTTGATCCGGATGTTCCGTACTACGACATTGATGTTGACAGCTCCGTAAGCCAGCTCACCATCACCACTGGCTGACGTATAGAGGGTCAGGTTGCAACCTTTAGGAAACCGGAAAATCCGCTCTATTCACCCACCGCCGCCGCCGACTCGGTATCGAGGAGCAAACGGCAGGCGGGATGCTGGCGCAGGATCGAGGCCGGGCAGTTCGGCGTGATCGGGCCATTGAGGGCGCAGTGTACGGCCTGGGCTTTGCGAGCATCCGGCGCGACG
>JAIOHN010000701.1 GCA_019912985.1 Anaerolineae bacterium
GGTTGAGCTTGGGCAGGATGGCGGTTCGGCTTTCGACATCTTCCACCAGCACCGGCTCACGATGCTCCATAATCCAGCCAGTGATTCCCTCGCCGGCCTTGTACTGTCCGCCTGCCTCATGGAGCGCCACCGCATAACTCGCCTCGCCCACCCAGCCGCGCGGCTCCATCGCTCGTTCATCGTCGGTCCACAGGCAAATTTCACCGGCATCGGCACTGAGCACAGGGCGGATAATCGACAACAGCGCCTGAAGTGCCTGCTCCACAGTCATGCTCACGTTGACAATCTCACCAATCTGGTTGATGAGTGTCATGGCCTGACCCAGATCAAGCGCGTTAGGGCTGGCCGAGCCTGAACCCAACTCGCGCATCACCACCACCGTGCGCAGTTCATCGCCTGCCGGGATACGGTGAGCGGAGGCTTCTACCCAACGTTGTCCTACTTGAAAAGAGGATTGAGCGCTGCTGCCAAAGAGACTAAGGAAGCTGTCAGCGGGTTTCGCCATGCGCGCCACATACTCGAGGTTGGGGGTATCCCCATTCATGTTGAGCCAGTGACGAGCGCGCTCATTAATATAGACCAACTGGCCGTGTTCACGTGCGACCAGTACGGCGTCATTGCCATCTAATGCGGGAACATGCCGCAGGTAATCATCTGGTTCTGAGGTGGGGTCGGCCTGCTGCTGGCGCGACCACAAAAAGAACCACAAAAAAATAACTGCTCCACCCAGAATGAGTATCGCCGCCAGGCCCATGGCACTTTATCCTATGAATCGCCTTACCAGGAGGTGGGGATTTTGGGTCCAGCAGCTTCGCCGCTCAACCCACGCCGTCGGTCTTCAGCAGCCAGTTCGGTAATCTCCCGAATGTCAGAAAATTGGTGGGTAGTGGTGGAAACACTGCCGACTGAGAGAGTCATCAGGGGCGCTTTGCGCTCGCCGTTTTCGCCATCCGGCACCATGATGTAACCCAGGTCGCGGTCGATGAACGAATAATGCTGCTTGACCTCATCATCAAAGCGTTCTGCGATCCGCTGTTTGATCTTCTCTGCTTCTTTGGCATGGGTGATGATGACGAAATTATCGGCACTCGGATGACCCAGGAAGTCCTCCGACGAACCATATTCTTCGAGCATTTCATTCATCAACAGCGCCATGAAGCGAATGACATCGTCACCTGCTGCGAAGCCATACAGTTCGCTGAACGCATCATAGTGGTTCATCTTCATGTCGATGTAGGTCCAGGGCTTGTTGGACTGCATCAACCCCCGCAGATGATCTTCAATGAGGCGGCCTGTCGGCAGGTTCGATACCGGGTTAATCTGCTGCTGGCGGTCGGCGGCGGCGATGGAATTCTGAACGCGCAGCTTGAGTTCTTCAATATCAAAGGGCTTGGTGATGTAATCATCCGCGCCCAGTTCCAGCCCGGTGATTTTGTCACTGCGTTCATCTTTTTGCGTCAAAAACAGAATGGGGATGTGGCTGGTGCGGGTGGTTTGACGCAGATCACGACACACATCATAACCGTTCATATCAGGCAGCATAATATCCAGAACAATCAGATTGGGCAGCTGCTTCCGGGTCATCTCCAGGGCTTCACCGCCACGCTGTGCGACCTGCACTTCATAGTTCTGCCCGGTAAAATAAATGCGCAGCATATTGGAAATATCGGAATCGTCCTCGACCACCAAAATTCGACGTTTGTTCATACTTGCCCCTCACCAAACTTATAACCAGGGTGCCAGTTTAATTTCTTCAACTATACACTATTGTCGTTCATTACGCACGATAACGAACGCTCCTATTACAGTATACGGCAAGTTTCGCGAGAAAGGTTTTAGATTACCGGTGGCGACCAGGTTCGGCGGTGTTGAGCCGCCAGCGCACGCACCCGGTCGATATGCTCCGCGCTCACTTCCTGCCCAAAGCTGCGGAACCCGCCCAGGCGAAAGCCGTGCCGCGTGGCAATCGCATCAATCTCCAGCACCTGTGCCACGGTGATGTCTTTGCCAACGGTGTAATCCTCGTAACGCCCCTCCAACGCCAGCGCCATCGTCTCCGCCATACAGGCGTAGGC
>JAIOHN010000702.1 GCA_019912985.1 Anaerolineae bacterium
TCTGGCTGTTCAAATATTATGGGCATGACAATGTCAGCCTGATGAACGGCGGGCGCAAAAAGTGGGTCGATGAAGGCCGCGAACTGAGCACAGATGTGCCTTCATATCCGGCGACCAGTTACAAGGTGAGCAGCGTCAACACTGAGCTGCGCGCCGACCGCGACTACATCAAGTCCCGGCTGGGCAGCGGCGGCTTCGGCCTGGTGGATGTGCGCTCCCCAGCCGAGTACGTGGGCGATATTATTGCCCCGCCCGGTATGAGCGAAACCGCCCAGCGCGCCGGACACATCCCGGGTGCTTCAAACATCCCGTGGAGCCAGGCTGTCTCAGAAGATGGCACGTTTAAGAGTGCTGAGGAACTGCGCGAATTGTACGGCAGCAAGGGTATTACACCCGACACAAAGGAAATCGTTGCCTACTGCCGCATTGGTGAGCGTTCCTCACACAGCTGGTTCGCTTTGAAGTACATTCTTGGCTATGATAATGTCCGCAATTACGACGGGTCATGGACGGAATGGGGCAATCTGATCGGCAACCCGATCAAGAAAGGTGCCGAGGCTTAAGCCCGGTATTCCGGTGAAATTCGCGGGGCTGGAATGATCCAGCCCTGTTTAGACACATTTTCCAGACCAAAAGGGGAAAGTATCATGGCAAATGCAAACGGACGCGATCTAAAATTCCAGACCAAGGCACTGCATGCGGGCTACCAGCCGGACCCAACGACCGGCGCACGCGCGGTGCCAATCTACCAGACAACTTCATACCAGTTCCGCGATACGGATCATGCAGCGGCGTTGTTCGCCTTGCAAGAGATGGGCAACATCTATACCCGCATCATGAACCCGACCAACGATGTGTTTGAACAGCGTGTGGCTGCGCTGGAAGGCGGCATCGGCGGTTTGGCGACGGCTTCCGGGCAGTTCGCGCAACTGCTGGCAGTGACCACAATTACCAATGCTGGCGACGAAATTATCGCGACTTCTGCTCTATATGGCGGCACTTACACACAGTTCTCGCAAACCTTCCGCCGGTTGGGCATCAAGGTGCACTTCGTCGAGGGAACTGATCCAGCAGACTTTGAGAAATACATTAACGACAAAACAAAGGCCATTTACCTGGAAACCATCGGCAATCCCAAGCTGGAAATCCCCGATTTTGCGGGTATTACCGCGATGGCGCATTCCCATGGCATCCCGGTAATTACCGACAACACCTTTGCCACGCCATACCTGTTCCGCCCGGTTGAGTGGGGTGTCGATATTATCACGCACTCGACCACCAAGTGGATTGGCGGACATGGCCTGAGCATCGGCGGTGTGATCGTGGACGGTGGTAAGTTCGACTGGAAAGCCAGTGGGCGGCACGATGGACTCGTGAAGCCAGAACCAGCCTATCATGGCGCGGTGATTGCGGACTTCGTGGGCAACGAACTGGCGTTTATCATTCGTGCGCGTGTCGTCGGCCTGCGTGACCTGGGCGGTTCACAGGCACCGTTCAACAGCTTCCTTAATCTGATTGGCCTGGAAACCCTGAGCCTACGGATGGAGCGGCATGTCAGCAACGCGCTGGCTGTCGCCAACTATCTGAGCGAACATCCGGCAGTGGAATGGGTCAATTATCCTGGTCTGCCAAATCACCCAAGCTACGAACGTGCACAGAAGTACATGCCCAAGGGCGCAGGCGCAGTGATCGGCTTTGGCATTAAGGGCGGCAAGGAAGCAGGCAGAACCTTTATCGACAACCTGAAGGTGTTCTCACATCTGGCAAATGTTGGGGATGCCCGCTCACTGGCAATTCACCCAGCATCCACCACCCATCAGCAGTTAAGCGAAGAAGAACAGGCCGCCAGCGGTGTGACAAACGACTATATCCGTTTGGCCGTGGGCATTGAAGATATTGACGATATACTGTGGGATCTGGACCAGGCGCTGACGATTGCTCAAGGCAAAACCGTCCAGCCAGTTTAGTTTCCTGACGGAGTAAATCGGGGCAGGCAAATGCCTGCCCCACCAGCGGAGAACCATGAACGGGAAATTCGGACCGCCAAGACCAGCCATCCCCCCTGAAGAGGATGATCTGCGCAAACTTCTGCCACGACGCCCGGTGCGGATGCGCGATCCCCAGTCTATTGAGATTGTAGACCGGCATCATGTCACGTTTGACGAGGTGCTTCAACTGCGTTCTGGGGGAATCCTGGCAGGGTTCACGCTGGCATATGAGGCTTATGGCAAGCTGAATGACGACCATTCAAACGCAATCTTGATTTGCCATGCCCTATCTGGCGACTCGCACTTGGCGGGTTACTATACGGACGACCCGGAAGAAAAACCCGGTTGGTGGCACGAGGCGGTGGGGCCGGGCAAGATGTTCGATACGAACCGCTTTTTTGTCATCTGCTCCAATGTAATCGGCGGCTGCCGTGGCAGCACCGGCCCTTCATCCATCGCACCGGATGGCAAACCTTATGCCCTGCGCTTTCCGGTGGTCACAGTGGATGATATGGTCAAGGCACAGACCTATCTGATGGATTACCTGGGGATCAAAACGCTGTTTGCGGTGGCAGGCGGCAGTATGGGTGGGATGCAGGCCCTGCAATGGGCGGTGGATTATCCAGACCGCGTGCGCAACACATTGTTTATCGCCAGCACGCCGGTATCTTCATCCCAGAACATCGCCTTCAATGAAATCGGTCGGCAGGCCATTTATGCCGATCCGTACTGGAACCACGGCGATTACTACGACACGCCAGAGCGCCCGGACGCGGGATTGGCGGTCGCGCGTATGGTGGGGCATATCACCTATATGAGCGAGCAATCGCTGGAAGCCAAATTCGGGCGACGCTTACAGGAAAAAACCGAGCTGACCTACAGCTTTGAGACTGATTTCGCAGTGGAAAGTTACCTCCACTACCAGGGATTCAAGTTCACCGAACGCTTCGATGCCAACAGCTACCTGTATATCACCAAAGCGCTGGACTACTACAACGTGGCTGATGGTCACGGGTCAATCGAAAATGCGCTGAAAAAGACCCGGTGCAATTACCTTGTCATCAGCTTTTCCAGCGACTGGCTCTACACCCGCCCCCAGGCACTGGAACTGGTGAGGCCGCTCGAAAACCTGGGGCTGCCGGTAGAATATCACCATGTCGAAGCGTCATTTGGACATGACTCCTTTCTGGTGGAAGTGGAAACCATGACCGAGATTGTCGGCGGTTACTTGAACCGGCAGTGGCAGGTTTCCCACGACGAAGCCATCACGGATGATCAACGCAACCACGCGAATGTGGATTTACATAACTAGGAGACAACAACACGATGCCGAGTATCAAAATCCCTACCCCACTGCGAGCTTATACCGAAAACCAGGCACAGGTGACGGTGAGCGGTTCGACTGTGGGCGAGGCTCTGGAAGACCTGACCAGCCAGTATCCTGATTTGCGTCAGCACCTGTACGAAGGCGATAAGCTGCGCAATTTCGTCAATGTATTCCTGGGTGATGAAGATGTCCGCTTCCTCGATGGACTCGAAACCGAGATCGATGAAGACGACGGGCTGCGGATCATCCCCAGTATCGCCGGAGGCTGAGTAAGCCGTTATGCGCATCCGGCCTGCGCGGATTGACGATGCTCCAGGTATTGCCCACGTGCATGTAACCAGTTGGCGCAGCGCGTATGCGGGGATTATCCCGCAGACTTATCTGGATGATCTGTCAGAAACAAGGCGCGCGGCATTCTGGACGCAGCAAATCGACACACCCGAGAAATCGACATTCATCGTAGTGGCTGAGGATGACAGTGGGCAAATCGTGGGGATGGCGAGCGGCGGACCGGAGCGACTGGGCGTAGAGGGTTACACAGGGGAAATCTACCTGATTTATCTGCTGGCTGACGCACAGGGGCAGGGAATCGGGCGCAAACTGATACATACCAGCGCACGACATCTTTTAGAAGCTGGTTTCAACTCCATGATGCTGTGGGTGCTGGAAGATAATCACCGCGCACAGCGGTTTTATGAAGCAATGGGCGGACAAAAGCTGGACCAAACACAACCGCATCTAATCGGCGGCAAAGTGCTGATCGAGATCAGTTACGGCTGGCCTGATATAGATTTATTGGCAGAAAAGGCAGAACCCGGTGGAGAAGATTCGTAAAGTTGATCACAGTGGACTGAAGACTGGACAGGGCCTGACGATTATCCTCTTGATCGCGGCCTTTGTACTGAACTCGTGGCTGCTGGTGGCATTCGTAGCCCTCGCGCAATTCCTGGGTGCGCTGGATGTTTCCTTCGCCCCCTATCGGCTGTTCTACAAGCACATCGTCAAACCCAGTGGATTGATCAAACCCAATGTCCAGATGGACAACCCGGAACCCCATCGTTTTGCTATGCTGGTGGGGGCTGTGTTTAACGGCGCGGCAACCCTCGCCCTGCTCGCCGGGCAGCCAATCGTTGCCTGGGTGCTGGTGGGAATCGTCGTCGTGCTGGCGAATCTGAACTTCTGGCTGAATTTCTGCGCAGGCTGCTGGATGTATTATCTGTTTAACCGGCTGGGTGTTCCCGGCTTTACCCAGGCGAAACTATCATGATCGAACGTACATTAATCGTCATTGCCCTGCTCATCGTCGGTTTTATCGCTTATCAGTTGTATACGCGGCGGCAGTT
>JAIOHN010000703.1 GCA_019912985.1 Anaerolineae bacterium
TCGGCTCTTTGCCGAAGAATTTCTTCACCGCTTCCTGTACCGAAGGCATACGGGTCATACCACCGACCAGGATCACCGCATCGACTTCCGATGTAGAGATTTCCGCGTCCTTCAACGCCTGCTCACAAGGCTTGATCGAACGCTGGATCAGCTGGTCAACAAGGCTTTCCAGCTTGGCGCGTGAAAGGGTCATGTTGAGGTGCTTGGGGCCGCTGGCATCTGCGGTGACAAACGGCAGGTTGATCTCGGTATTCAGCGCGCTGGACAGCTCAATCTTGGCTTTCTCAGCCGCTTCTTTCAAGCGCTGGAGTGCCTGGCGGTCGCTGCGCAGGTCAATTCCGTTTTCTTTCTTAAATTCGCTGGCGATCCAGTCGATGATGACTTCGTCAAAGTTGTCACCACCAAGATAGGTATCCCCGTTGGTGCTGCGGACTTCGAACACACCATCGCCTACTTCGAGGATCGAGATGTCGAAGGTACCGCCACCCAGGTCATAAACTGCAATCACTTCGTTCTTATGGTTATCGAGGCCATAAGCAAGACTGGATGCAGTCGGTTCGTTAATGATACGCAGCACTTCCAGACCTGCGATGCGGCCTGCGTCTTTGGTCGCATTACGCTGCGCGTCATTGAAGTAAGCCGGGACGGTGATGACCGCGCGGTCTACTTTTTCGCCCAGGTAAGCTTCCGCATCCGCTTTAATCTTCTGCAAGATCATCGCCGAAACTTCCGGGGGACTATATTCCTTTTCGCCCATGTGAACGCGAATGTCGCCATTGGCGGCGGCGCTCACTTTGTACGGCACGCGCTTCACGGTTTCCTGTACCTGAGGGTCGTTAAACTTACGCCCCATGAAGCGCTTCACCGAAAAAATGGTATTGTCGGGGTTAATCACTGCCTGGTTGCGGGCGACTTTACCCACCAGCCGCTCACCGGTTTTGGGGTTGAGCGCCACAACCGACGGAATCAGCTTACCACCCTCTGACGACGGGATGACTGTGGGACTGCCGCCTTCCATTACGGCGACGACTGAGTTGGTCGTTCCCAGGTCAATTCCGATAATTCTGCCCATGATAGTTCCAATCTCCTAGTATTGTGTTTTGCCTGCTTCGCCGTCAGCCGGGCGACAGGATAATAACGGATAAATTACTCAGCCACCCGCACCATAGCCGGGCGCAGAACTCTGTCACCCCAGACGTACCCCTTCTGAAGCGTTTCGGTCACATGACCGCTTTCAACGTCGTCACTGGGCATGACTGCAATTGCTTCGTGAAGGTTGGGATCGAAGGCTTCGCCAACTGGATCAACCACGCTGATGCTATGATCATCCAGAATTTTCAGGAATTTACGTTGAATGGCTGCGATACCTTCTACCCAGGACTGGCCTTTGACGTCTTCAGGGAGGTTTGACATTGCCAGCTCGAAATCATCAATCACCGGCAGCAGAGTCATCAATGTGCTGATGCGTGCCTGATCGCGGCTTTCGCGCAGCTCGCGCTCCGCCCGCTTTTTGTAATTGGCAAAATCAGCACGTTCGCGCTGCCAGCTCTCAAGGTACTGTTTGGCTTCTTCCTGTGCTTTCGCCAACAGTTTGTCAGCGTCTGAGGCTGCATCCTGCGCAACCTGCTCTTCGCTAACGGCATTTTCATCAGTTGGAGGGGCTTCTTCTACCGCCGCCTCATCAGTTTTTATCGTTTCGTCGTTGCTCACGTGCCTCATTCCTCGGTAAGACAAATCGAATAGTCTTGAACGATGCGATCAAGTTCAAAGTTTACACGACCAGTCATAGAATTTCGTTAACAAACAGGCCAGATTCGTTAACTGAAATTAAGTGTCCGATGCTTTGTTAACTTTATCATTTGGCGCTGTATTACGCTGCTGATCGGGCAGGGCGTAAAGATCAGCCAGCATGCCCGTCATCTGGTTTGAGACAAAGCGCACGGTGCTGACCGCACGCCCGTAATTGATGTGTGTGGGGCCGATCACGCCAACCGCGCCAGTCACCTGTCCGGGGATTCCATAGCGGCTAAGCACGATCGACAGGTGCTTCAGTTCTTCCCAACGGCCATCACCAGCAATCAGTACCTGCACCTGATTTTCACGTACGGAAAGCACTTCGCTGACGATCATATTGAGGAAGGCGCGTTCTTCGAAAATCCGCACGACCTGCTGAGCGCCTTCATTCCCCTGGAACATATTGATGATCTCGCTGAGGCCATCACGATAGATAAAACGCACCTGGTTGGCATCAGCGCGCTCAACCAGATCAGCGGCTAGCTCGGCCATGTCGCGCTCCAGCAGGTGTAACTGCACCCCTTTCATGCGAACCTCGTTGGCGGTCAGGTCGAGACACAGATTATTGATCCGCTGTGCCGCTTCGCTGAGCACATTTTGGGCCACAGGTTCTGCAAGATTAAGCATTTGCTGGAGTACACTGCCGGTGTTCAATACCAGCACCATCAGCACCAGCCGCCCCTGGATAGAGATCAGCTCCACATGCTTGAAGCGGTTGGTTTCGGCAATGGGTGGTGTCACCAGGGCAGCGGATTGCGCTGTGCGTGCCATGACTGTGGCGGCCAGGCGCATCCACTGTTCTGTCGCTAATGGCAGGGTTTGCAGCTTATGGGTAATGTCCGTCTGCTCACTGGTGGTGAGGTCGGAGATGGTCAGCAGACGCCGAACAAAGTAGCGGTAGCCATCTTCGGTAGGGATACGTCCGGCAGAGGTGTGTGGCGCACGGATATAACCCTTTTCCTCAAGCACCGCCATTTCGTTGCGGATGGTTGCGGTACTGAAATTCAGCTGGAACGTCTCGTACAGGTATTTTGAACTGACGGGGTCCGGCGATTCAGTATAAGTTTTGATGATCAGGGAGAGAACTTCTTCCTGTCGACGGGTAAGTTCTGGCAGTTCTACTGCGTCTGTATTCATAGATGGAGTTTACATTAAATCTGTGAAATATTGAATTCCAGCATGTCATTTTGTATGATAACATGCGGTTATGACAGTGTCAAAGCTAAGGAGAATCTACTAGATGGGTGCAAACACATTTGAAGCAACAACCGCGAATTTCCAGACTGAAGTTCTGAATTCCGAGACGCCAGTGCTGGTTGACTTCTGGGCAGAGTGGTGTGGCCCGTGTAAGATGGTTTCGCCAATTGTCGAGGAAATTGCCAATGAATACGGCGGGAAACTGCGCGTTGCCAAGCTGGATGCGGATACCAATCAGGATGTCATTATGCAGTACGGCATCATGGGTATCCCCACACTGATCCTGTTCAAAGGTGGTGAGGCTGTGGCGCGTGTGACCGGTTATAAGCCCAAGGACAAAATTACGTCCGAGCTTGGTCTGGCAAAGCACCTGAACTAGCGAATAGTGAACTTTAAAAACGCCCGTGGAAACGGGCGTTTTTGATTCTACACTTTGGTCTGCTCAAGCTGATTCTGTGTGGCGATCGGCACCGTGAAATGGAACGCAGTTCCCTCCTCGAGCGTGCTTTCCACCCAGATTTGGCCGCCGTGACCTTCAATAATGCCGCGTGTGATGGTGAGGCCCAGGCCAGTGCCGGGTTGTTCTTTTGCCAGCGGGTTTTCACTGCGGAAGTAGGGCATGAACAGCTTGTTGAGGTCCTCTTCGCTTAGGCCAATACCGGTATCATCCACCGTGACATGCAGCACCGGGCTGGTATCGCGGCCCTTGGGGTCCCATCGGTTATCGACAATTTCGCCTTTGATCTCGATTGTGCCATTTTCCGGTGTGTACTTGTAGGCGTTGCTGACCAGATTGGTCAACACCTGAATCAGGCGGTTCTTATCACCGTAGACCTGCGGCATATCCTCGTCAAAGTTGATGACCAGCGTCTGGTTTTTCTCCTCGATCTGGCGCTGCAAAGGCAGCAATGTCGCGGAAACGACATCGACAAACGTCAGCGGTAT
>JAIOHN010000704.1 GCA_019912985.1 Anaerolineae bacterium
CAGGTATTGTTCACAGCGCTTGACCGCGAGATCATTCTTGACTTGCTCAAGTTTTATCGCCTGCCCTATCGCGTCACGTATAAACGGCGCAAAGGCACGCTGGCGAAAGTGGTCGAGCTGGTCATCCGCACCTTATCGACCTATCGCATCGCGCGCCGTTTCAAGGCGGACTTGTTCGTCAGCTTCGGCAACCCAACGGTTGGTGTCCCCGCCAAACTGATGGGCAAGCCGTACATTGCGCTGACTGATACTGAACATGCCACCGAGCAGCACGCCCTGTTCAAACCTTTCGCCACCGTCATCGCCACGCCGGACGTGTTCACGCGCGATTTAGGGCCGAAACAGGTACGCTATGCCGGTTTCCATGAATTGGCGTATCTGCATCCCGATGAATTTACGCCCGATCCTCATGAACTGGAATCGCTCGGCCTGATACCTGAGGATCGTTTTTTTGTCGTGCGTTTCGTCTCGTGGGATGCGACCCATGATATTGGCGAACACGGTTTTTCGGCGGCTGATAAGCGAACATTGTTACGCGAATTATCGAAGCAAGGAAGGGTGCTGCTGTCGGTGGAAAGCGGCGACATTGACGCGGAATTTCGTCCGCTGGTGACGACCTTTCCGCCGGAAAAAGCTCATCATCTGCTGGCCTTTGCGACGCTCTACATCGGCGAAGGTGGCACGATGCTGACCGAAGCGGCATTATTAGGAACACCGGCCATTTTCGTCAGCACGCTGCGCGCGGGAAACTGGGATCATTTGCGTGACCAATATGGGCTGCTGTATTTTTTTGATACCGGGCGCGAAGGATTGGCGAAAGCCCTCGAACTGCTGGCGATGCCCGACCTGAAAGCGGTATGGGCGGAACGGCGGGCGAAACTGCTGGCCGACAAAATCAACCCGACGCCCTGGCTGGTGGAACTGGGCAACCGCCTGCTGGAGAATCCTCATTACACGCCCTAACCCCTCGCGCAAGGATAAACCACAGCCCCCCGCCCCGAACTCGGAATCGGCTTCTGAACCCGGAGACAACGGCGCGGCAGTGGTGACGTGGTGCTGCCCCAACTGCGGCCAATCGTATTTCGGCAAACATCCACCGGATTTATGCGACTACTGCCAGGACTTCACGACCTGGAAGCGCGTCGAACGTTAAAGCAGCATCGACAATAGCGTTACCGATTGATATTGGAGTATGATTGTCGATTAGCACACATCACCATCCAATGAGCGATTAAAGAAGTCCCATGCCAACCATCAAAGATGTCGCCAGAGAAGCCGGTGTTTCGATTGCCACCGTCTCGTATGTCCTTAATAAAAAAGATACCTTTGTCAGCCAGGAAACCCGCCGTCAGGTGCTGGAGGCCATCGAGCGGATTGGCTATACGCCCAACATCACCGCGCGCAACCTGAAGTCAAGCCGGACACGTCTGATCGGTTATGCATGGCATGAAGTCCCTAACGATCAGGTCAACCCGGTGCTAGATCGCTTCACCTATTATCTGGCGCAAGCGGCAGAAGCAGCGGGTTATCACATCCTCACCTTCACGCACCCAACCGATGATCCGCTGCCAGTATATAACGATATGATCCGCACCCAGCGTGTGGACGCCTTTGTGCTGGCGGGCACGGTACGCGACGACGCCCGCATCCGTTTTTTGCAGGAGGCGGATTTTCCGTTTGTCAGCTTTGGACGCTCAAATCCCGACTGGGATTTCCCCTGGGTCGATACCGATGGGCGGCAGGGCGTGCGCGAAGCGACCGAATACCTCATCGGGCTGGGACACCGGCGCATCGGCATGGCGGCATGGCCGGAAGAATCCATTTCGGGGAGCTTCCGCCTGCAAGGCTATTTCGATGCACTGGACGCAGCGGATGTTCCGTTTGACCCCGCCTATCTGGTGCGCGGCAAACACAGCGAACAGGCCGGACGCGACGCATTGGCCTACTGGTGCAGCCTGCCGCGCGATGAACAGCCGACTGCTATTGTCGCCATCACCGATCTGGTGGCGATTGGAATTATGAACGAAGCGGAACGGCGCGGCATCGTCATCGGGCGCGATCTGTCGCTGATTGGCTATGACGATGTGCCGATGAGCCAGTATCTGCGCCCTGCCCTGACGACCGTGCAGCAGCCGATCCTGGAAATTGGTCAGGCGCTCATGAGGCTGCTCCAGATGGTACTGATCCAGAATTCTTCAGCCGCCGAACATGCCCTGATTTCGCCGCGTTTGATTATCCGCGACTCAACCGGCGCACTCTGCCGCTGATCACCGTTCCAGAGGATTCACCCATGCCAGCGATTACACTCTGTACCGCAACCGAAGCCGATACCGAGCAGATTTTGTCGCTCATCCTGAATGCCTTTGAAGAATACCGGGGCGTCCTGAACCCGCCATCGGGGGCACACCGCGAAACCCTCGATACGATCCGCACCAAGATCATTGAAGGCGGCGGATTCATCGCCTATGTGGACGACACAGCAGCAGGCTGCGTTTTATACGAACCGGAAACCGATGCCCTGTACCTGGGACGGCTGGCCGTGCTGCCGGATTTCCGCAAACAAGGTGTCGCCCATGCGCTGGTGGAGGCGGTCGAAACACGCGCCCGCGAACTCAACCTGTCCAAAGTGACGCTGGGCGTGCGGGCACAGTTACCCGGCAACCGCGCCTTTTTCGAACATCTCGGCTTTCAGTTTGTGGCGACCGGTTCGCACGACGGACACAGCGAACCGACATTCACGAAGCTGGAAAAACCGCTTCCATCCGGTTAATCCTGCCCTCACCGCATGTGTTCCAACACCTGATTCACGGTGAGCGCGTCCAGACCGCCGGCGACGAGGTGTGCCCGCTGGACATTAGCCGAGCCGATGCCGACGGTATAAAAGCCGCCCGCCAGCGCTGCGTCAATCCCGGCTTCGGCATCCTCGAAAACCACCGCATGATTGGGCGGGGTATTCAAGCGCCCTGCTACCCAGATGAATAAGTCCGGCGCGGGCTTGGTGTTGACTACACTGTACCCATCGCCGATGGCATCGAAGACCGACAACAGTTGCAAGCGCGCGAGGACATCATGAGCGTTCTTACTGGCCGAACCAATGCCCAGCAGGATACCGGCTTCTTTGGCCTCGCTCAAAAATTGCGGCACACCGGGTAGTGTGTGTCTGGGAGTGATGGTCTCCAGGTATTTGCGGTAGTAATCGTTCTTGCGTTCCATCCAGAGCTGCGCGGTGGATTCGTCAATGGGCCTGCCTTTGAGCATCCGGCGCAGGCTTTCACGACGGGAGACGCCCCGCAACTGTTCGTTGTCCTCGCGCGTGAACTCGATGCCCTCTTCATCGGCGAGCTGCTTCCAGGCGAGAAAGTGAAATTCGGCGGTATCGGTTATGACGCCATCCAGGTCAAAAATAAA
Source organism: Anaerolineae bacterium (assembly GCA_019912985.1). GTDB lineage: Bacteria > Chloroflexota > Anaerolineae > Aggregatilineales > Phototrophicaceae > JAIOHN01. The sequence continues at coordinate 3,409 of JAIOHN010000704.1, forward strand.
AGCGCGAATCGCATTGGTCACGGTTGTTGTATCCTCGTGAGGGGTATAAGCTGTGCATCAGCCTAATACTAAACGTTTAAAACAGCAGCGCGCAAGGGCATTTCCGCCCAAAATACTTTAAGATTTCGCGGGGTCTTCGATCACGTGTCCCCCGGAAGACAGCAGACTCTTTTCCCGAAAAGCCTGCCGGTACAGGAACAACGTGCCCAGACCGAGCAAGGTCGTGACCAGCAGCGCGTTGGCCGGGCCGACCCGATCCGCCAAGGCCCCCAGCAACGTCGAGCAGATGGCGAAGGCGATATTGCCGACAAAGGCGTTCAGTGAACCCATCGTGGCACGCTGCTCGTCGGTGAATTCGCGCTGCATCAGGCCGCCGACGGCGACGGTCTTCGCGCCGAAGGAGAGCGCGGTCGTGGTCATCAACAGCGGCGACAGCACACCCGGAAACAACAGCGCGATCACGTTGATGAGGCGGCTGTATAAAATATCACCGACCAGGATTCGGAACTCGCCGAAGCGCCGGATCAGACGACCGCTCAGGTAAAAGCTGACCGCCGCACCGATGTTGGACAGCATTTGCGAGAAGCCAATCGCCCAGACCGGCCATAAGGTGTTGATGAAGGCCGAGTGGAACAACCAGCTTGACTCGCTCAGAGCGTAGCCGATGATCGAAGCGGCGCTCAAGGTACGCAAACGGCGGTTGCGAACCGTGTTGTAAAAGGCTTCGCGCAGATGGGCATAAATATTGCCCCCGGCGGGCGAGTGCTGGCGTGGCTCGACCAGACGCAGGCTGATGAACAATCCCATTGTCTGCGGAATCAGGGTCAGCCAGAAGGCGGCGCTGTAAGAAAAAGCCGCGATCAGGCTGCCCAGGACGGCTGAAATCGCCAGCGCGATCTGGTACATCGAACTGACGCGGCCCAGGTATTCCTGGAACTCTTCACGCTGGCCGCTCTCGGCAAGAGTATCATGCAGCAGGGCATCGTTGTTGCCGCTGAAAAAGGCGCGTCCCAGACCTTCGAGAACGCCGCCGATGAGCAGGTTGGTATACGTACCGCCGAGGGCGTAAAACACCACCGACGCAACGCCCACAATTGCCCCGGCGACAACCGTGCGTTTACGCCCGATCCGGTCGGAGAAAATGCCCGTCGGCACTTCAAAGAGCGAACTGGCGAGCATCGTGACCGAAAAAACGCTCATGCCCAGGGCATATGAGCCGGAAACGTGGGCGAAATAGAGGATCATGATTGGCCCGTAGAGCCGGAATTCGGTCATCAGGTTGAACCAGCCCAGCAGCCGGACGTTTCGATGCAGTTTCAAAATTATTTCCTGATTGTTATAAATGAAAGGTGATTGTATATC
>JAIOHN010000070.1 GCA_019912985.1 Anaerolineae bacterium
ACGGAATTCGTATGACCCTTTCACGGTGATTCCCGATCGCCCACGCAGTGAAGTGATTGAGTACACGGTGCAGGATGGTGACACGATTTTCGGCATTGCCGAGCGCTACGGGCTATTGCCGGAGACGATTGCCTGGTCAAATGATCGTGCAATTATCGGCAATTTACGCCCTGGCAGAGCGATCAATATCATCCCGGTTAACGGGGTTTACCACACAGTCATCGGCAGCCGGTCAATTGCCGACATTGCCAAAGATTATGGTATTGATGATCCCTACGTAATTATCGATTCAGAATATAACAACCTGTTTGGCGTGGACCCCAGTACGGTGCTGCCCAGCGGCACTCAGATCGTGATTCCCGGCGGGGTGGCCGAGCAGATCGCCTGGACACCGGCAGTCGAGCGCGAGGGCGATAACGTCAACTCGACCGGTGGTAATTTCGTGTCGTTTGCTGTGGGAGAACCCGGAAGCTGTGGCCGCGTACAAAATGCCAGCGGCACGTTCTGGTCCGGCCCCATCGCCAGTTACACCATCACACGCGGTTTTGCCTCGTGGCACACGGGTATTGACCTGGCGGCAAATCCCGGCACCCCGGTCTATGCGGCCAATGGTGGGGTGGTCATTTTCTCCGGGTGGAACAACTATGGCTATGGTGAAACTATCGTGCTTTCGCATGGGCCGTTTACGACCGTGTACGGCCATCTCAGCTCACGCAATGTAGGCTGCGGCCAGATCGTGAATGCTGGTCAGCAGATCGGCGGGGTGGGCAGCTCCGGTAATTCCTCCGGCCCGCATCTCCATTTCGAGATCCGCTATCTCGATCAGCCGCAGGACCCAACCACCGTCATTGGTTTTTAATCCGTATCCAAAAAGGGGCGCATTAAGCGCCCCTTTGTCTAGGTATACTTAAGCCAGCTGCGAGCGATGTCATGCTGGCTGTGATAAGCCTTCCAGACACGGTGCGTCCACCCTGCACCTGTCCACCGCACTCAGGACAATGATCGTCTTTCGTCACGATCCGTCGCTTATCCCAGTTTTGTGGCATCAGCGCGCCCTCTACTGTTTTCAGCTCACCTAGTCCGCAGGCAGATGGAAAACCACAGAGTCCAGAATCGCTTGCAGTTCGTCAAGCGCGGTATCTGCCGCTTCAATCGGCTCGACATAGCTGTAGAAGACAAAGTTGATGTCTTGCACGCGCAGCCCGGCAAACCAGCCACGTGTATCCGTCGACTCCGGGCATTCCACGATGGCGAACTGGGTGCCGGTGGCGCTGCGGTTGCCCACCGTATAATCGCGCTGAAGATCCGTGCCTGGATTACAACCCTGATCGACCATCGCCAGCCGGAACAGCCGCAGCGCATCGACCCAGATGTCGGGCGTGGGGGTGTTCGATCCGATCGGACTACCTGCGACCAGATTGGGGAAGCCCCACAGCAGGACAATCGTACCCGTGCCACCGGTCACCGGCCCTTGATAGACCGCGAGCGGGATGGCGCGCAGGGTATCAATATCCGCCAGCGCCAGCGTATCATAACCACGACGCCAGTCTTCCGGCAGCGTAATATCCAGCGGTGGCGGGTCGGCATTGCCAGCCAGCGGCGTGATTTCCAGCACGATTGGGGTTTCTGTGGCAGGGATGTTCGGGTCCGGTGTCGCGGTATCCGTCGGCAGTGGTGTAGTCTCGACCGTGGCCGTTGACGACGGAACCGGCGTCAGAGTTGGTGTCGGCTCAGGGCCGGAACAGGCCGCGAGCAGGACCAGGCCGCAGAGCAGAAGATATGGCATTCGGGAGCGCAATTTGTGAATGATCATGCCGTTTAGCATAGCAGGGAACGCGGGCAAACGGCAAGGTTAGACTTTCCAAACTTCGCCGCCTACGTTTCTCAAGGGTTATGTCACTACTTGGAAATGATATTCTAGTATTGTATCATTTTCGTAAAGAAGTTTGATGATGAGGCAATTTATGTCCGAGACTGCGATATTACCATGGGTGATCGAGTTGCGCGGCCCGGCAGTGAAACCTCCTATTAAGCTGCGGCTTGATAGTGCTCTGATTATAGGGCGCAAGGATGTCCAGAATACTGCCGATCCGGATGTCGATCTTGCGGCCTACAAAGCAGAGGAAAACGGTGTTTCCCGCCAGCACCTCAAGTTCCAGATTGATAAAGATCAGCTTATGGTGATTGATCTTGATAGCGGGAATGGGACTTTGCTCAACGGCGTCAAGTTAGATCCGCAAACACCTTACCCGGTCAAGAACAAAGACATTCTTCAACTGGGCCGCCTGCCCATTGAGCTGGGCGTATTGGTGTCGCCCTCGGCAGGCAGCATCATGCACAAGCATTCCGAGTTTCAGATTGAGGATCAGGTGCATGATGGCGATGGGCAGTTGGTGCTGGTGGTCGAGGATGATGTCGAAGTCGCCAAAGTGCTGGCGCTCATCCTGGAGCGCGGCGGCTATAAGCCCCAGGTTACGCATGATGTGGTGAGTGCCATGCGCGCCTTTAATCAGAAACGCCCCAGCGCCATTGTGCTCGACCTCATGCTGCCGGACATGAACGGCCTCGAACTCTGCCGTTATGTGCGGCGCAGTGTTCAGCGCAATACACTACCGGTGATCGTGGTCAGTGCGGTGAGCACCACCGCCAATGTGACCAAAGCCATCGAAGCCGGTGCGGACATTTTCCTCGGCAAACCCGTCAGCGCTCGTGAACTGCGGCATGTGGTGTCTTCCCTTATCAGCCAGCATGAAAGTGGTTTATCGTCGCTGCGAACACGGCATCTGGTGGGGACTGCGCCGCTGCAATCCATGCAGCCGGAAAGCCGGCGCGAATCGGTGGTGTTATTTGTTGCCGGGCATAGTGAGACTCCCATCACGCTGACGGTCAGGCAGCCTGTGACTTTTGGTCGCTCGGTAGAAGCGGGCAGCAAGAATTATGTAGATCTCAGCCGCTTCAACGCTATCGACAACGGCGTCTCGCGCAAGCACATGATGCTGCATGCCAAAGAGGGTAAATTTTTTGTCGAAGATGCGGACAGCGTGAACGGCACATTTCTCAATGGCAACCCGCTCAAACCCAACGAATTGACCGAGCTGAACAACGCTGATGAAATTCGCCTCGGCCAGATGCGCATGTATGTCTACTTCTTAACGGATAAAGACGACGAAGAAGTCGAGGACATTTTCCCGGAGCGGAGTGAAGACCAGCAGGATACCGTCGAAAAAGAGCCGTGACCACGCTCTTATTGACGGATAGGCTGGCGGCATGTCACCATTAGGCAAGCCAAACTGGAGGCGATATGTCCAAAAGCCGCTTAGAAGCTGCGCGTGAATTGATCCGCGCGCGTGATTACGACGCCGCACGTTCGATCCTGCGCGCGATGCCCGAAAGCCCCACTGCCCAGGCGTGGCTGACGAAGCTCGACCAGATGCAGGCCCCGACGACCTCGATTAAAGCCGTACCCGAAGCACCACAGCTTCAGCCGCACATTGCCCCTTTGCCGGAACCCGAACCCCAATTTGACGATTTCCAGCCCGCCGAGACCCCAACGACGCCCCCCGCGATCCGGCGCACCCGCAGACGATTGCGCTGGCTGGGATTCTGGCGCTTGATCTGGGGATTGCTGGCGTTGGCCGCGCTGGTCTGGATCGGCTTCGGTGTGGTCAGCGCCTTTACGGGCAGTAATCCGCTGGCCGACAGCATCCGCGAAACCGTGATGAATGTGATTAACAGTGCCACCGGGACGATCAACAATCAGATTGGCGGGGTGGATCCGCAGTTGACAGAAACCGCCCGTGATGCCGGGGATACCGTCAGCGTGGGGTTGAGCATCGCGGTTTTTGCCTGTTCAGGACTGCCGCTGCTGCTGCTGGCATCGGCGTTTTACCGCCGCGTGAGCCGCGTCCACCGCGAAGAGCGCCGCCATCGTGAAGTGCTGGAAACCATGCGTGCAGGCTGAAAACCCAGGAGAGAAACATATGAGCCTTCGAGT
>JAIOHN010000705.1 GCA_019912985.1 Anaerolineae bacterium
GCTGCCGCCGCTGCAAGGCCCCCATTCCGACTATGCAACCTATCTGTCGCCATTGGCCCCAGGTGCGACCTTCGTGTTGACCAATAAGGCTAGCGAGGAAGTCCAGATCGCAGCAATCAAGATTATGGATTACCTGTTCACATTGGAAGGCATGTTAGCTGGTCACTATGGTGTTGAAGGCAACAACTGGCGTCAACCGGAAGAAGGCGAAATCGCTATCAACCGGGATGCTGATCCGCTTTACGTGACACTCGCCCCCGATCCGGACACCCCCAACAACTACTGGGGCGCTGGTGCGCAATACTTCCATCCTAAGTGGGTGCGTGATGGCTGGGTGCAATCAGAAGAAATCTATACGCAGGCGGGTTATGAACGTCGCTTGCAAGAAGCAACCGACCTCTACGCTGGCAAGGAATCACCGAATCTGTACCCGTTCTGGGCAGTATGGCCAGATCCGACATATGCTGATGAGCTTGCCCTACTGACACAAAATATAACTGATTACATTGAAAGTAGTGCGCTGGCTTTCGTCACGGGCTCCATGAGTCTGGAGAATGACTGGGATAGTTATGTGGAAGGTCTCAACAACCTGGGGCTGGAACGGTACTTGGAAATCAACCAGCAGCAGTACGATGCTTCCATGAACTAAAAGCGAACGAAAACCACTAAGAAATGTGTTAAGTGGTTCTCTCGTGCAAGGTGTGAGTCAGTACACATGTACTGACTCACCTTTGATCAATCCTATTTTGACAAGTCCTGTAGTGTGGTTGCTTCCCCAAGGTAACAAATATACGCCCTGATGTTAAAACGATCCACAACCTGATCATACAGTAATCGCCTCTGCAGACGTTCACATACAGGTCAGCAGGACATGGACTCCTTGGTTTGATATGAATATCGTTGCTAACGGAGACAAAATGACTTCACTAGATACAGTAATCGCGGAAGGCCCCTTCAAACCCTCCTGGGATTCCCTGAAGAACTTTAGTGTGCCTGAATGGTATCAGAATGCGAAATTTGGCATTTTTATCCACTGGGGCCTGTATTCAGTTCCAGCCTTCAATAATGAATGGTACCCCCGCAATATGTACCGTGAAGGAACTGAGGAGTTCAAACATCACGTAGAAACCTACGGCCCGCACACAGAATTCGGCTATAAGGACTTTATTCCGATGTTCAAGGCCGAGAAATATGATCCCGATGCGTGGGCAAAGCTGTTCAAACAGGCCGGAGCACGCTATGTCGTGCCAGTTGCGGAACATCATGATGGCTTTGCCATGTATGATTCGTCTCGTACAAAATGGTCAGCAGCGAAGATGGGACCCAAACGCGACCTGATTGGTGAGTTGGCAGATGCTGTTCGTAAACAGGGGCTGGTTTTTGGCGCGTCGAATCATCATGCGGAACACTGGTGGTTCATGGGGGGCGGACGCAAGTTCCCCTCTGATGTACAGGACGATACCTGGCGCGACTTTTATGGCCCTGCGCAACCTGAGCCAGAAGGCTGGATGACAGCAGGCAACTATAGCCGTGCATGGGAGCCCATCCCAGATGCAATATATCTGGACGACTGGCTGGCCCGGTTGTGTGAAATCGTTGACAAATACAGGCCGAACATTATGTATTTCGATGGCTGGATTGAACAGGCTGTGTTCCAGCCCTATCTCCAGAAGTTTGCCGCGTTTTACTACAATCGTGGTGTCGAATGGGGCCAGGGTGTCGCCATCAACTACAAGCACCACAGCATGGTGGAAGGCACAGGTGTCTATGATATTGAGCGGGGCCAGCTATCCGGCATCCGCGAAATGTTCTGGCAGACCGATACCGCTGTCGCCAAGAATTCCTGGGGCTATGTCGATGGGCTGGATTACAAGACCGTCAAAGACATTGTGGGCGACCTCATTGACATTGTCAGCAAGAATGGCACACTGCTGCTGAATATTGGTCCGCGCCCGGATGGCACCATCCCTGAAGGCGACCAGGAAATTTTGCAGGGCATTGGCGAATGGCTGGCAATCAACGGTGAAGCGATCTATAACACCCGCCCCTGGCATACCTTTGGAGAAGGTCCAACCCAGGTACTGGAAGGGCACTTTACCGATACCAAACGCTCGGCCTTCACTGGTGAGGATATTCGCTTTACGGTCAAAGACAATGCTCTGTATGCCATTGCACTGGCCTGGCCTGGCGAAACAATTCACATTAAATCATTGGGAACCAGATCATCTATCAGTGCTGACCAGATCAGCCACATACAGATGATGGGGTCAGATGAGACGCTGGAGTGGTCTCAGGATGCTGAAGGACTGCATATCAATACGCTGTCGCAACAGCTCGGCAAACATGCCTTTACCTTTAAATTGATGCTGAACTAACCGAATATCAGATGGCATGTAACAGCCAAATCGCATCAATTTATCCATATTGCCATGTACCAATTCGGGAGGCGCTGCAATTCGTTCTCCGGTTTGCATATCCATGCTGCCGGAATGAATCACAGATGTGTCTGTTTTACCGCATTAGCTCTGATATGGCACAATTCGGAATAGAGGTTTCTTGAAAAATAAAGCCTTTGGGAAAACCGGACTGGAAGTTCCTAGCATCATCTTTGGTTCTTCGATGCTGGGGAATTTGTACGAGACGTTCCCTTACGAAAGAAAACTAGAAGTCCTACAGACTATATTTCAGCACATTCCCAAGCCTGTGGTCATTGATTCGGCTGGCAAATATGGGGCCGGACTGGCGCTGGAAACCCTGGGGAATTGTCTACGAGATATGGGCATTGCCGATGGCGATGTCATCATAAGTAACAAGTTGGGCTGGGCACGGGCCCCCCTTACGACCCCGGAGCCGACCTTTGAGCCAGGGGTATGGTTCGGGCTGGAGCATGATGCCGTACAGGACATCAGCTACGACGGCATCCTGCGCTGTTGGGAGCAAGGAGTTGAGCTACTTGGTGGCGATTATACGACACAACTGGTTTCCGTCCATGACCCAGACGAATATCTGGATGCTGCGACCTCCGACGAGGTTCGTAAACGACATTTTGACGATGTCCTGGGTGCGTATACCGCATTGAACGAACTGCGTGACAAAGGTTATGTTCGGGCGGTTGGCATCGGTGCCAAGAACTGGCAGGTTATCCAGGATATCGAAAGTCAAGTAAACCTCGACTGGGTGATGCTGGCCAATGCCTACACGCTGTATACACACCCACCTGACCTAGTGCAATTCTTGGACGATTTGTATGAAAAACAGATTGCCATTGTCAATGCGGCCGTCTTTAATGCTGGATTCCTGGTTGGTGGGGATTACTTCGACTACCGCAAACTTAATCCTGATGATCCAGAAGATCAGGAAAAGTTTAAGTGGCGCGAGCGCTTCTTTGCAGTATGTGACGCCCAACAGATCAAACCTGTCGAAGCCTGTATGCAATTCGGCAAATCGCACCCCGGTATCGTCGCGCTGGCATTGAATACCAGTAAACCGCATCGTGTCAAGGAAAATGTCGATATGGTCGAGCATGACCTCCCGCCCACGTTTTGGAGAGCATTGCAAGATGCAGGGCTTTTAGACCACAATCATCCACATTACTAGGTGTTTAGTCCCAAAGTATAGTGCATGGCCGATGGCTATCGCCCCACACCCTCAAAGCGGTTAATCAGCGTCTCGGCCAACCGGAGAACCTGGATGGCATCCGCAGTGAATTTCAGTGTCATCGCGTCCGTTTTCCGCATTACCTTGCACTGGTGGCTGGTCTGGCGGGTATGCACGACGGTGTCTTGCTGCCGACTGCTGAGGCATGGAACTGGTTAGCACTTCCCTATTATAGGGTCTGTGAAAGATGATCGGGTGCAGCTGCATACTGTGAACGGGATTGAAGTCCAACGCGCCACGCTTACCGTCGCGACTGCCTCCCTCGGTATCACTGCTCCGCATAAGGAGCAGTTTTTGTTTACATGGCTGGTGAGGGTGTCGCCAGCCGTATATTTTTGCGGTCTGAATCGGGTTTATCAGCTAAGACAACGACAATATGAAAGCACAATTACAGGGAGGATGATGTTTGTTTAAGTAACTCTGCTAGTCGATCATACTCAATATCCTGTCCCTCAGTGATGTCGATGACTTTCCGCTCCCCATTGCCCATTGACCGAATAAACCCTTTTTCCGTCTTAATGTCGGAAGCATTAAAGAGCATAAATGAAATTTTGTCTTTAGCCGTGCTGATAACGGCGGCATAGCTACCATTCTTGAGATAGTGTGGTTTCCCATATTGTAAACGCTCTTCAACATCTGGGATGCTGTCAAAAACCATTTCACGCAATTTTCCACAAACCGCTTGTTGCCATTCTACTCTGTCTTGAATATATGCAGTCACTGTGTCGTTCATTATTCCACTCCGTATTTCATCTCGATTGAGCAATTATCTTGTATCGAATATACAGGGGACAGATGTTCACTTTGTTAGGAATTCATCATACCCATGATCGTATCTTATGCTTCAGCGATTGGCTGATATTTTAGGGCGATTACCCCAGTGTCGAATGTATTCATTTCAATGAGCTTGAGACCCGTCTTTTCCATATTTTCAAAGATACGCACACCATTGCCCACAGCCACAGGATAAACGAGCAGACGAACTTCATCAACCAATCCATGTTTGAGCAGGGTGTTGGTTAACTCACCCATCCCATATTGCAAAATGTCTTGCCCATCTTCTTGCTTTAATTGACTGACAACATCCGTAACATTGCCATTTAGCAAGGTGGCGTTCCATGTAAGCACAGCTTCCAAAGTTCGTGATGCAACATACTTGGGCAGACTGTTCATGCGTTCCGTAAATGGATCCGCCTCATCCCGTGATGCCCACACTTCAGAGAAAGCTTCATACGTCACACGCCCCATGATCATTGCATCTGCCGCGAATAATTGCCCCATAGCAAACTTGCCCAACTCCTCATTCATATAATCAAATGACCACAGATGGGGATTTTCCTGTACACCGTCTATTGTTGTCATGGTTGACACAATCAGTTTACGCATTCTGTACTCCTTTTAATGGATCAATCAATGTCTACAGCTTATGGCATTTGATTAACAAGGTCTTGTATAAAAACGAAATGCAAAGCCTCGTATCGCATTATCACGAACTGACTTGAATCACAGGGCGTTTAAAGTAGAATTGTTGTCCTAAACCATCCGATAAGGGAACAGTATAAAATCCACACATCTCCCAGCCTTCTGTACCCAGCAGGGCGATAGCTGGTCCCAACTGTGTTGTACCTAATAGTCGCCCTTCCGGTCCCCCCTCAGATTTCAGGATGGAGACCATCAGTTGCCGATTCTCGATTGTGTGTGTAGCAACCATTGTGCAATATTCCCACTTTTGTTTCATAGCATCCTCCTATATATAGCAGCTACTTTTGCCCTTTGATAAGAACATATCCTTGCCCGGATTGATTGTCTTGCACAAAAACGCAATACATACGAAAAATTGCTAAGAAAGGTTAGGCAAATTCCGACAAAATAATCTAAAATAGGATGGGTTAAATCGTAAGAATTACAGAAATAGTCTTTGCTGAGGAATGTTTTTATGTCTTTCGTTTTCAAAGAACGGGCATCTGATGTCGCCCTTGTTGAGCGAGTCTGGTATACAGAGAATGAACAGGCAGGTTCATTTACATCAGCCGCGTCCAGCCAATGGGAGATGGTTGTATCAAAATATGAGGGTAAGACCAGCCTCACCTTACGCGGTCCGGAAACAAAAGCATCCAATGCTGAGTGTCCTGCTGATGTTGAGTTTTTCGG
>JAIOHN010000706.1 GCA_019912985.1 Anaerolineae bacterium
CCTGGATGGAGAAACCGCTACTGGGGATGGAGAAACCGCTACTGGCAATCTGTACGGTCTGTTACTTTATGACTCATCAAATAACACCGTGCGCGGTAATGTGATCTCTGGCAATATCACTTCAGGAGTAGAAATAAACGAAAACTCTCCAGATAACGTCATTGAGGGAAATCTAATCGGGACTAACGCCTCTGGAACGGCTGTCGCAGATTACAATGCTGAAGCGATGAGCTTCGGGATTGTAGCTGGAGGGTCAAACACTACTATCGGTGGTGAGACAGAATCTAGCCGGAATATCATATCAGGTAATTATCGTTATGGTGTTTACGTTACGCTCGCTGCGGAAAACGTAACTATACAAGGGAACTACATTGGCACAGACATTACTGGAACGTTCGCTCTGGGAAATGAAACTGCGGGGCTTCACCTGGATTCTGCTTCTAATATCATGGTGTCAGACAATGTGATTTCTGGCAATGCGATTGGCATTTGGGTGGCTAGCAGCGGCCCTGTTACTATTGATAACAACTATATCGGCACAGATGCGACAGGTACAGCACCGCTGGGTAATATTTATGCCGGTGTGTCCTTTTTGTTCGGTAGCAATACCACGTTGACCGAGAATATCATCGCCTATAACTCTTATATGGGTGTTGGTTCCAATAACGGTATGAACAACCGAATCAGCGCCAACCGCATCTTTGCCAACGAACTGGTGGGCGATCCGCCTGAGGATTGGCCGGATACACCCTCTGGCCTGGGCATTGATCTCTATGATGTCGGTACATTGATAGGTGTTACACCAAATGATCCTGGCGATGCGGATACAGGGGCGAACAACCTCCAGAATTTCCCCGAGTTAACCAGGGCGGACTACTTTAATAATCAGCTTGATCTCCTTGGCACACTCAATAGTGCAGCAAATACGCAGTTCCGCATCGAGTTCTTCGCCAACAATGCCTGCGATGCCAGTGGCTATGGCGAAGGTGAGACCTATCTCGGTTTCGCGGAAGTCACCACCGATGGCAGTGGCAACGCGCTGATTGATGAGACCCTCACCGCCAGTGTGAGCCTGGGGCAGTTCATCACGGCAACCACCATTGACCCCGGTGGCAACACCTCCGAGTTCTCGGCCTGTGTCGAGGTCGAGGCTGGACCGCTGGCTGCCCCGACCGACCTAGTGGCGACCGCTGAGTCGAGCACAACGATCGGACTGAGTTGGACAGACACCAGCAGCGATGAAACCGGCTTCTCGGTCGAACGCTCGCTCACTGGGAGCGATGGCTGGACCGAGATCGGCACCACGGCAGCCGATGTCGATACCTACACCGATGAGGGTCTGATCTGCGAGACGGAATACTTCTACCGGGTTCGAGCCATGCGTGACAGCGATGTCTCGGACTACTCCAACACCGACAGCGCGACCACATTGTCGTGCCTGGAAATCGCACTGCGCACACCGCGCGATGGCAGCGCCACCACCAGCACCCGACCCAACTTCCGCTGGCAGCGCAACCGGGATGCCGATCGCTACCGCTTCGAGCTGGCGACCGACGAGGACTTCACCACTCTGGTGCTGTTCAGCGAGACGCCAAACAACCGGCGGACCAGCTACCGGGTGCCGCGCAGTGATGCGCTGGGCTACGGTGTCTACTACTGGCGGGTGCTGGCGGACAGTGGCAGCGGCAGCTTCGTTCCAGCCTCTGAGGTGCGGATGCTGACAGTGACACCGCGCCTACCGCGACCGCCACGCCAGTCTGACCCGCGCAACAATGCTCGGCTCAACGACCCGACCCCGACACTGAGCTGGGAGGCAGTGAGCGGGGCAGGTGATCCCTTCACCTACGAGATCGAGATCGACGACGACGCACGGTTCCGCAGTCCAGAGATCAGCGCCAGTGTCGATGGGCTGTCCTACAGTCCAGCAAGTGACTTAGCCGATGGACGCTGGTACTGGCGGGT
>JAIOHN010000707.1 GCA_019912985.1 Anaerolineae bacterium
GACCCCGGCTCGTACCCCGATTGAAATTCGTGTCGGCACAGACGCCTTGGCTGTGGTCGTGAACCCTGCCAATGACTTCATCAGCGATGCGACCATCGAGCAGCTTAACCAAATCTTCTCCACCGCCGAAACCTGGGCAGACGTGGACCCGAGCTGGCCTGCCGAGCCGATCCTGCGCTTCATCCCCGGCACCGACAGTGGTACGTTCGACTACTTTGTCGAAGCCGTATTTGAAGAAGACGAAGGCCCGATCCTGGCCGCCAGCAATACCCAGCTGAGCGAAGACGACAATGTGCTGCTGGAAGGTGTTGCCAACAACCCCTATGCCATCGGCTTCTTCGGCTACGCTTACTATGACCAGAACCAGGATGAACTGAAAATCCTGAATGTAGAAGGTTTGGAACCCGTTGCCGCTAATGTCGACAACAACACCTACCCGCTGGCTCGCCCCCTGTTCATGTACAGCGACGCGGGCATCATCAGCGAGAAACCGCAGGTCGGCCAGTTCATCAGCTACTACCTGCAAAACGTCAATGATCTGATCGGTGAAGTTGGTTACTTCCCGGCCAATGCATCGGCGCTCAATGAAGCGAAACTGGAAATCCAGGCCCTGCTTAGCGCTGGCATGTAATTCGGTTTCGTCTGAACTGGAACTACTCCAAGGAGAGGGTGCGTTTGCACTCCTCTCCTTCTGTCGTTCATAACAGTGAACATAACAATGTTAAATTTTGGCAAACAAACTGCTCATTAACTACCAAAGCGCACAGTAAGTCTCTATAATCAGCCCGTGTATCTGAGCAAAAGGAATTCCCAATGCAGTCACAAATTGATGTCGCACAGCAGGCGATCGCTGGCGCGCAACCCAGGGCACGTGTCATCGAAGATGTGCCCAATCTTCGCAAGCGCCGCCGCTTTGGTGAGGATGCCATCCGTATCATCCTCCTGATCTGTGGGGTCATTTCCATTTTTACGACCATCGGCATTGTTTACGTCCTGGGCGAGGAATCACTGCTCTTCTTCCAATCACGGGCCTGGCTGCTGGCGAAAGCACCAGTTGTCGCCGAAGAAGCCAGCGCAACCCTGGCCGAGCCGATTGCCGCCAATGAAACCACCTTGACGATTGGCTTTGAGGGCGACCGTGTCCCCTTTAACAACAAGCAGTACATTCAAATCGGTAATGAGGTGATGCAGGTGACCGAGCGAGGCCGCCGCACCATCACCGTTAATCGCGGGCAGGATGGCACTGAAGCAATCGCCCATACACCCGATGAAGCGGTCTTCGGCATGAGTGAGACGCAGATTAAACTCACAGAAGATCTGAGCCCTGAAGCGACAACGATTACACTGCCTGCCGGGTACACACGCGAATTCAAGGTGAACGAGCCGATCATGCTGGACCAGGAAACGATGCTGGTCACGGGGATCGACGGGGATACGCTCACAGTGCAGCGCGGTTATGAAAATACCGCTGTCGCGGCGCATTCTGCAGGAAAAACCCTGGAAATTGCCGATGCCGTGAGTTTGACCGAATTTCTGACTGGAACAGAGTGGCAGCCGCAAATCGGCTTATTTGGCATCTGGCCGCTGCTGCTTTCTACCCTGCTCACCAGCTTGATCGCGCTGGTGGTCGCAGTGCCGATGGGCCTGGGTGCAGCGATTTACCTGAGTGAATACGCGCCACGCCGTGTTCGCAGTATCCTCAAGCCTGTTCTGGAAATCCTGGCGGGCGTCCCAACAGTCGTCTTCGGCTTTTTCGCGCTCACCTTCATCACACCAGGGCTGCAAGGCATCTTCGGGCAAGAGGTGCAGTTCTATAACATGCTGTCTGCCGGGTTGGTGCTGGGCATTCTGCTCATCCCGCTCATCAGCTCCATCAGCGAAGACGCACTCAACGCCGTGCCGCGTGCGCTGCGTGAGGCCTCATTCGGACTGGGCGCAACCCGGCTGGAAACAACCGTTAAAGTGGTTCTGCCCGCTGCGATCTCCGGTGTCCTGGCAGCGGTGATCCTGGCTGCCTCGCGCGCGGTTGGTGAAACCATGATTGTGGCGATTGCGGCTGGTTCTGGCCCGAACTTCACATTCAACGTATTTCACGGCGCAGAGACCATGACCGGGCATATCGTCCGCATCAGCGGCGGTGACCTGAGCTACAACTCAATTGACTACAACAGCATTTTCGCCATCGGCATGATGCTCTTCGTCCTGACGCTGGGCCTCAATCTGGTCAGCGGTTGGGTATCACGGCGCTTACGGGAGGCTTACTAATGTTTCTGATCGAAAACGGTGTCTATCGGACGATCGTCTCGCGGCGACATCGGCAGGGCAACCTCATGCGCCGTCTCTACCTGGCCTCACTGGTGGTCGCCATTGTGGCGCTGCTGGCATTGGTCTACACCATTGTCAACCAATCGTTCGGGTTGGTTGCGGTGAGCTATGAAATACAGCCATCAGAAGTTTCTGATCAGCCCTTAGAAGAACTGAGCGCCGAAGCACTGGCGGCGATTTTGCTGGAACACCAACCACGGCAGTTATTGGTGACCGTGCGCGACGAATTAAGCGCGGTTCCCACTGACGAATTTACGAAGGTGCCGCTGTCAGAGGCGCTCAGCGGCCAGGTGCCAGATGATCTGGCCGACAAGCGCATCACAGAGCTTGAACCGGAGCAAATGGCCGCGCTGCTGGCGGCGAACGTCTCCGCAGGGCGTATGCTAGAAATCGTCGACCAGCGCGTGCTGGTTGAGAAGATTGAAAAAAGCTGGAAGCTCTATGACAGCCTTTTCAGCCGGGGCGACATCGAGCATGATGTGGAAGGTAATTTCCCCAATGCCAGCATTCGCTGGAAATCGTGGGTCAGCCCGAGCTTTATTTCGTCGCCCCTTTCCAGCACCCCCAGTTTTTCCGGCATCCTGCCTGCCCTGATGGGGTCGGTCTGGCTGCTGCTGCTCACGGCGCTGGTGGCTTTCCCACTTGGCGTAGGCGCGGCCATCTACCTGGAAGAGTATGCGACAGATACCTGGCTCAACCGCCTTATCGAGACCAACATTCGTAATCTGGCAGGGGTGCCCTCGATCATCTACGGTATGCTCGGCCTGGCGATCTTCGTCCGGGCGCTTGTTCCATTGACCAGCGGTGCCTGTTTCGGCACGTTGGAAGGCTATTTCACACTGGAACCCCTGGTCACCGGACAATGCTTTGATGGCAATTATCTGCAAGGCGCGACCGGGCGCACGATCATCTCGGCGGCGTTTACGCTGGCGCTGCTGATCCTGCCGATCATCATCGTCAACGCACAGGAAGCGCTGCGGGCTGTGCCCTCCAGCCTGCGCGAAGCCAGCTATGGTCTGGGCGCGACCAAATGGCAGACGATTTCGCGGCAGGTGCTCCCGGCATCCATCCCTGGCATCATGACCGGCACCATCCTCGCCATGTCACGCGCGGTGGGCGAAACAGCGCCGCTGGTGGTGATCGGCGCGGCGACGTTTATTACTGTCAACCCAGATGGTCCTTTCTCACGTTTCGCGGCGCTCCCTAATGTCATTTACTACTGGAC
>JAIOHN010000071.1 GCA_019912985.1 Anaerolineae bacterium
CTATAGCCTGAAGGTGAGCGATGACCGGATATATAAGTTACAAAGGCATTCCGTGTGAATGCGGTCAGTGTGGCGCAAAAGTATCAGAAAACAATGCGCAGATGCACGTGCTGTGGAGCAACCAGCATGGTGCTGGCGTACGTATTTTCTGTGATCAGTGCGGCTAATGGACGGACCGCAACATGACTACACAGGGTGAATCGGTTCGTGTGTTTACACCTACCGTTCCGCATCCGACATATGTTGACCGGGTGTTTGGACTATGACCCTCTACGAAGCACTAGAACGCGAGTACCGCCAACGTGAAGAAGATTACCGGATTGCGAAGCGTGAGCGCTTGGACAATGCACTGCTGCCGTCGCTAGCGATTATGAACGCTATCCAACGGGTGTTGGAACGTGCCGAGTTGCCCCGACTAGAAGAAACCGAAAAGAGGTGATGAGGTGGAATTACATGAGCTTTATCAGGCATGGAACGAAAATCGGGAAGATACAGAAAAAGAAATTACCTATTTTCGGGCATTAGCTGATGCCCGCTTGACCGATTACTACACACTCCATAGGCGAACAATACGAGCGGAGAGATGTGGGTTAACCATGAAGGGATTGGTTGTACAAGCAAAGTCCATCATGGAGCGCGATTTGAACACCGACTTTGCCGAAGTAAAACACTGGCTGCAAAGAGCAGAAGCCGCGCTAAAAGATTTTGACATCAAATAAGGTCCAATAAGCGCGATTCGAAAGGCTGAAGATGAAAAAGACGATTATTCGCTATCACATATTAGACGATTACCAAGCATTCGAGCGCGAAATGGGCTGCGACCATTACACAGTTCGAGGCGAGGTCCAGCGAGGCTACATCAACCACGGGGCCCATATCTTTGTACCAGCCTACTTGTTCAAATGGGCTGACATTGAGGAATACGCTATCCGTGAACGCATTCTGAGGACTATGAAGTTCCTTAAATCGTGGACTGAGGAAGAGACGCGCGCGTTCCTTGAGGGGGCTTATCACACCGTAAAGATCGATGATGTCGATATAGAAGTTATCGACGTGTGAGGTGAATCATGAAGGCGATCACATTGCACGAGCCGTGGGCGAGCCTGATCGCCTGCGGCCTGAAGAAATATGAAACGCGCAGCTGGACAACCCGGCACCGGGGCCTGATTGCCATTCACGCCGCTGCTCAGAATGGGCAGTATTACGCGGATGGCTGGCAGACGCTGGAACTGCTGCGCGCTCGGTTCGGTAAGCAACTTGCTGATGCGAGCTTCCCCACAGTGGCACCGTTTGGCTGCATCGTCGCGGTGGCGACATTGAAGGCCGTCTTCCACACAGAAGCCATCGCGCCCACACTGGACGCACTCGAGTTGGCCGTGGGCAATTTCGAGCCAGGCCGTGCGGCCTGGCAGCTGGTCGATGTACACCGGCTAAATATCCCGATCCCGGCGCGGGGTGCGCAGGGGCTGTGGGAATGGACGCCACCGGTTGAGTTTGAAGCTGCGAACGAGGTGATGAAATGAGTCAGCGAGATACACAATGCAGACATTATGATGGCCTTGTTTTGGTAGTACGGATTGCCCTGTTCAATGCGAACAGTACGCACCGCATACTGCTGAGGAATTGGCAGAACGGGATCGCAAGATCAATGAATTTATGGACCGAATCACGCAATTCGAGCAACGCGAAACCGAAGATTGTCCGCATTGCGGGAAACGTGTTACCTCGATGCAAAAGATTGGTCGTTGTGTCTATGGGTCATGTGGATGTCGTTTGTGGCAGGGCAACATCCCTGCTGCTTGGAAGAGAGGATAAATCATGATATTTACCCCTGAGCATTGTGAGTTGATTTTATCGGGCTGCAAGACGCAGACCCGCCGGGTGGTGAAAGGCGGTGAAATACTACTTGAGGTTAGCAACTGCCACATGGTTTACATCAAAAACCGCATCAAGTGGGAAGTCGGCAAGACTTACGCTCTGCAACCAGGACGTGGCAAAAAGGCTGTGGGACGCATTCGAATCACCGACATTCGCAAAGAACCCCTGCAAGAGCTCAGCACTGAAGACGCGATTGCAGAGGGTGTTGTCTTGAAGGATTATGTTGGGCCGCGTCTTCGATACAGCAACCTGTGGGATTCCATCAACACGCGCAAAGGCATTCGTTGGAATGATAACCCCGACGTGTGGGTAATTACCTTCGAGATGGCCGCAGATCAGGTATAGGAGGACGGATGACACGTAGACAGCGATGGGATTACGACGAAATACTCAATGGCGTGCTGGTGCTGGGCGATGCCATCCTGGCGTTGATCCAGACGCTTATCATCGCCTTTGGCGCGCTGGTGGGACTGATCGTATTGGGGATCGTCGAGCACAACGGCATCCAGACGGGCCTGGATTGGTTTCTGGAAGATTCCAACATGGCATGGTTTGCAGCGTTGGCGATGATCATCTTCAACATGATTGTGGAATTCATGATCGTCCATATCGAGGATGTAAACGACTTCCATATGGAAAGCCAGACCAAGTGGTCACTGCGACTGATGGTGGGCAATCTGGGATACCGTATTGGACTGGGTGAAAACTGGGAACCCCTTGCCAGCTCGCCAGCTCACCGCTTTTACACCTGGCGCGCGCTGACGACCGTTGCGATCTTCATCCTGGCACTGGCTGGGCGGATGCAGCAGAACATCGAAAAGGTCAGCATGATCCAGGGTAATGCAGGCGTTGAAGTGGCTGTACCGGTGATGGATGGACTCCACCAACTGGTGACCCAGAGCACACTAGCGGACATCTTCACCTGGGCAGGGGGCATGGTCTTCACGATGGTCGCCCTGTTCGGCATGCAGGGGCTGACCAATTACATCGCGGTGCGGGTTGTCCACATCCGGGGCGCAATGGAAAAACGAGAGCGGGTCCAGCGAGCACGCGAAACGCGCAAATGGAATGCACGGCATCCGGGTTCCAATGCTTCCACCGGACTTCCACTGGAAGGTTCCACTGGAAAGCGAGTGGAATCCACTGGAAGCGCGATGGGCTATTCCAAAAACATGAGTGCAAGGGCCATTGTGGAACGCTACTACGCTGAACATCCATACGCATTGGAAAGCCAATCCCTGAATGAGGTGGTTGAGCACATCAAGGCTGGTGGACAGTCTGTTGGAAAGTCCACTGTTGGAAATGTGCGGTCTGAGATGCTCGCACGCATATCCGACGAAGATACTGAGCCAGTGGAGGCTGTGGAAGGATGACCGCTATACAGCATTCATTCATCGAACTGATTGAAGAAGTGCCACGGGAAACCGTGGACACAGCCACGATTGACCGGCTGCTGTATCTCATCAAGCGTGTGAGCTGCGCTCGCCAGCGGGTGATCACCTGGAACTGCTGGATGCTAGCCGAACATCAGCCGCTGGGATATACGCGCCCCTATCTCAAGAATCAGTCGCTGCTGCCGAGAGCGTTCTATGCCCTGACATGGAAAGGCTGGCTGGTGGGTATTGAGCACTTCCAGGACAGCGTACACAGCAAGGAACGGGTGCGCTATGGCCTGGCGCTTGAGCTGGCACGGCGCGGATGGGTGCCGGATGCCGTGCGGTCAATGGAATACTACGAGACGTGGAACCGCGCTGCGCATCGTCTGCCGCGCATTCTGAAAGATGATCCGATACACATTCATTATGAGGATACACCCCTGGGCAGCGGCGACGGTGCAGGCTTGTGCTTGTATCGTGGCACGTGGGCGATGGGCAAGGTGAAGGGGAAATAAGATGGGTAAGAAGTCGAGAGTGCGCCGGGCGAAGTATGAGCAGCGGGTTGCTGAGAGCGAGATTGCAGAGGTGATGAAAGCAGGTTCTTTTCACGCGAGAGCCTATAATACTTCCTTCAAAAACGAAGATTTCGACTCGTATATGTTGCGTGGTGAATTCCCACCTGAAATACAGGGGATGATTTATGAACAACTTGACATAGATAATTTTGATATTGCAATCTGTGGCAACAATGTTTGGTCGAGTATTTGCGATACAGATGTAACAAGATTGCGTGATCTTATAGGCACGGAGAGTGTTAAAGATTGGGGCTTATTCAACGTCACACCACCATTTGAGTCCACTTTTATTGAATTTAGCAATGTGAAACCTTGGTGGAATGGTGACGTAACTCTTCCATGTAATATAGGGGTTCGTTTTTCATATAGCGACGACGACGTGTTAAATATACGTGTATCCATTATTTGGCAAGTAAAGGATCGTGCCATAAAGAAATTGTCCTATTATCTAATGCAGCTAGATGATAACGGAACCATAGTGGGGTTTTTGGATCCTGACGACCCAGGTCAAAAGGGTAGGTCTCTCAACATTCTCTATCCTGCCTTACTCACCCTTCAATTCCTCAACTGCAAAAACGTCGAGCTGGTCGATTACGAGCCATCACTACGGATCAAGCAACTCAGCGAAAAGCACCACGTCCCGCTGGATACCTACAAAGTCCTGAAGGTCAACACGACGCGCAAGGTCTACCCGGATCGGGAAGGCGATGACTCCCCAAGTGATCCCAAGCGCCTGCATATCGTGCGCGGTCACTTTGCCCACTACACTGATGATGCACCGCTGTTCGGCAAGTACACCGGCACATTCTGGATACCGGCGCATGTGCGCGGGGATGAATCGTTGGGCGTTGTCGTCAAAGATTACGAGATCGGGGAATAGCAATGAACGAAACCCAGACGAAGCTGCTTGAGCAAGGGGTGATCATCCTGCCGGAAGAGATCGAGCACAGCACGTATGAATATGTGCTGGAAGCGCTGCTCGCTCACCCGGGCCGGGTTAAACTGTACTGCCGGGGCAATGGTGGCGACAGCGCCTCGGCGCTGGCAATGGTCGACCTTATTCAGGCACACGGGAATGTCATTGGGATGCTGCCGGGGGAAGCGGCCAGCAGTCATGTCACAGTGTGGGCGGGCTGCCATGAACGATATATCTACCCGAATGCGTTGATCGGCGTGCATATGGTATCCTGGCAGAGTCTCAGCACGCGGCAGGACAGCTTATCACTGCGCCAGTCAATGATGGACTTTGAGGGTATTGAGAGGCGAGTGGCCGAAGTGCTGGCCGGGGCATCCAACAAGGATGCATACTGGTGGCTGAAGATCATTCAGAAAACCGGCAGCGGTGGGTTAACCATGTTTGATGCAAAGGTTATCGTTGACCTGGAAATGGCAAAGCCCATCAGCGAATACGAAAATCTTCATATGCGGCTTATGGTAGCTGAAAAGATAGGTGTCGGTACTTCTGAGCTAACCTAGCGCCAAAAACGCAAATGCTCACAGATTGCATGAGACGATAAAAGTATGAGGCGTGGAAACCACCTGTAATCCCCTTCCTCCTTATTGAACGATAAGCTCTAGACCACGCCTCATCATGATTGCGATGAACTTTTACTCAACGACGATCCCTGTCAAAGCACGACCGAAAACCACTGAGGCCGGAATCATCTGGGTGAGCCAGTCCAACCGGCAAACCGAGATCGCTTGTCTGGCGCGAATGAAATCCAAGCGGCAGGTCAACGCGATCCATGAGAAGGTGATCCACCTGGAGCGGGTGGCGATGCAGCCCTCGCGCTACCCGGATGAGTATGATCGTCCCAAGCGGGCACTGTTTGGGCTGGCGCTGTATAGATGGATTGGAAAGCGGGTTGGCCTGGATTATCGGGAAGTGTCCTTACTGCTGATGGATGCCAGTCGGGTGATGGCGATGCTATCGTGACATCAGTTTTAAGTGAAACGTAATTCAAACTTGACAAAATCCCAGTGAATCAATTATCTTTATTCTAGAACAAAAGTCTCAAATTGACTTCTTAACAGGATTTTCAGGCGGCACACCCTGTGCCGTTTTTGATTTGAACCTTTTTAGGGGCATCAGCGACCTGTCGCAACTGGATAGGCAGCGGCCCCCACATTGACAAGCAGTACCCGCCAGATGGGTTACTCTGGGCAGTTACGGGGTGATCTGCGGAAAACACCCCACTTTTTATAAGCGCGCTTCATCTGCCATCAGATGAGGCGCTTTTGATTCCCCTATCTTTCAACCACTCACTTGACCACCATTTGCAGGCGCTATGGCCTTTCCATCGGTTTCAGTCGTTGACAACTTCAACCGGGGTAGTCTGGGTGCGAACTGGACGTTTATCTACAACAGTTTGCAAATCACGTCCAATGAGCTGGCAGGTGGTACTGCCTCGCCAAATCTGGCGTATTACAATGCCGCTGGCCCGTTCACGGATGTCGATGCCTTTATTACCATCCGCAACAAGACGAATGATGTAAGTATCCTCTTCCGTCTTCAGCAAACCGGCAGCATTGCCACGGTGGATGGTTATGGGGCGGGGTTTGCCGGTGGCAGCAACAACTGGCAGATTTACCGGATTACCAACGGCTTCCCTACCACCCTGGCAACCTGGACTATCGCGGTCGCTGTGGGGGATCGTATCGGCGTTCGCATGATTGGCAACGCGATTACGGTTTATCTGGACACAGGTTCTGGATGGACTCAGGTCGGGTCTACGACGGACAGTAACTACAGCAGCGGTTACTGTGGACAGGCAATCGGTGGCAATGGCTCGCGCGTGGATGATGCCGCATATGGTGTTGCCGTTGAAGGCACGGAATTCACCCAATCGATTTCCGGCAGTGGTGCTGGGGCTGGTGCCCTAAGTCGACGCACCGGCAAAGTCACCGCAGGTAGCGGCGCTGGGGCTGGTGCTTTAGTGAAGCAGATCGCCCATGTGCTCAGTGGCGCTGGCAGCGGTACAGGTTCCCTGATTAAACAACTCAATCGCGCGTTAAGCGGCGCGGGTAGTGGCAGTGGTACGCTGACTACCTCACGCCTGTTTTCGCTCGTTCTGGCGGGCGCAGGCAGCGCTGCGGGCAGTCTGACACGTCAGGCGCGGAAAGCCTTCACTGGCAGCGGCGCGGGCAGTGGCACAGTCAACAAGTCCACCGGCAAAGGGTTATCTGGTGCTGGTTCTGGTGCTGGCTCACTCGATATGGTTCGCATCTTTGTGATGGTGCTTGCAGGCGCTGGCAGCGGTGCCGGTGCGCTCAGTAAGCAAACAGCGAAAGCTTTTGCTGGCGTGGGTAGTGGGGCCGGGGCACTTGTTCGCCAGGCGCAAAATCTGCTGGCAGGTGCTGGCAGTGGTACCGGTGATCTTCTTCGGCAAACACAAAAAGGTCTCTCTGGCAGCGGCACGGGCAGTGGTGTGCTCAGCCGCTTGATTGCTATCGCGCTGGATGGCGCGGGCAGTGGTACTGGTACGCTCACCCGACTGATTGAAAAGGCTTTCGGCGGCAGTGGTATCGGTAGTGGCGCGATTAGCAAACTCACGAGCCGGATCCTGAGCGGTTCCGGCAGTGGCACGGGCCTGCTGAATGCGGTTAAAGGCGCGGTCACCTACATGATCGACCTTGCAGGCAGTGGCGCAGGCAGCGGCACATTATCCAGGCTGACCGGGAAAGTTCTTAGTGGTGATGGATCCGGCAGCGGCTTGATCAACAAGCTTATCAGTCGTGTGCTGAGTGGATCCGGCAGCGGCGCGGGCCTGCTGAATGCCGTGAAAGGCGCGGTCACTTACATGATCGACCTTGCAGGCAGCGGCGCAGGCAGTGGGGTGCTATCCAGGCTCACTGGCAAGACCGTGGCCGGCAGTGGTTCCGGCACTGGCACATTAACCAAGTTGATCACCCGTGCGCTGAGCGGCTCGGGCAGCGGTACAGGGGGTCTCAGCACATCACGTCTCTTTACGCTCATCCTGGCAGGTGCAGGCAGCGGTGCCGGTGCATTATCCCGGCAGACGCAAAAAGCCCTGAGTGGGATGGCAAGTGGTACCGGTGGGATCACCCGCCAGATACGAAAGGCTTTAAGCGGTTTTGGGACAGGTCTCGGAACGCTTATCGCCACACTTGTGGGTAGCAATGCGCTGGGAACAGCGACGGCAGAACACAGTGTGGTGTATACCGCAACGATCAGTCACAGCACCGTATATACCGCAACGATTACCCATACTCAGGAGGATTAGCAGTGGCAGCATATGAAGGTAAAGGCAGTGGGTCGGGCAGCCTGGGGATCAAGGTCATCCGTCATGGATCCTGGTGGACGAGGCTGAAAGAACGGGTGCTGGCGCTGCCAGTGATCCGCAACCGGGAAGTGTGGCTGTGGAAAGTGCGCAATGCCCTGACCACACGCTTCATTCAGGGCCTGGTGGTTTATCAAATGGCACGCGGCTTCAGCAAGCTGACCGGTGTGGCAACCTGCCGGGCTGAGCTTCAGGCGATGCTGATTCGTAAGGATGGCACCATCGTCAATTTTGGCCCGGTCAGCTACCGACTGGTGACGAATGCCTTTTTGGGCATGTTGATCGACGACCTGGATAACGGGGCAGCTGACATCAGCGCTTTCAATTTTCATGGTTGTGGTGTAGGTACGACTGCTGAATCCGCAGGTGATACCGCTCTGGTCACTGAAAGCACAACCGTGCTTCAGACCGACAGTACCCGCGCAACCGGCACACGCAGCCAACCCACGGCCACACAGTACCGCAGTGTCGCCACACAGACCTTCGATGGCAGTGCCGCGATCACTGAGCATGGGCTCTTCGATGATGTGGATACCGGTCAAGGCAACCTGCTTGATCGCTCTGTCTTCAGCGCGATCAATGTGGTGAATGGGGACTCGATCCAGTTCACCTACACCTATACCCAGAGCGGCGATGCCTGATCGGGGGTGATATGTCCGCATGTGAAGAAGATGGCGTGGATGTCGGCGATCTTGTCGAAGTGCGCGTGACCTTCGCCAATAAAGCGGGCGACCTGGTTGATCCATCCAATGTGCAGTTCAGATACTACGAAGAGGGTGGTAGTGAGGTTACCAAATCCTATGGCTCGGATGATGAGGTTGAAAAAGAGTCTTTAGGGGTATTTCTGCTCAAACTAACCATTCCTTCGAGTTATGCGGGCAAATGGGTGCGTTATCGTGGTGAAGGAACCGGGACCGTCATCGCTGCGGCGAAAGGCAAGTTCTATGTACTGGAAGAGTTCTAAGGACAGACATGCGACACGGTAAATTGACACTGGGTGAGTTGGATGTTGTCATCCTTGCGTTGGAAATTCTTGAGGAATAGCGATGTACGTCTTTCTACCGAATGCCCAGGGTGAGCATCTCGCTGGGGCACAGTTTAAGGTGATCGAGCAGCGTGGCAGCGAAATCGAAGTGGAACGCGAGCGCGATGGCGCGGTGTTCGTCTTTGATACGGTGGATGTCGAGGCGCTTATCTTTGATCCGAACAGCTTCAACAGTATCATGCGCTACATTTTTGCGCGGACCCTGGGGCGACTGCCGGATAAGGTGCAGGGGCCGGAAGCAATGAAGCAAACTCAAAGCCAGATCCAGCCACTGCGCAGACGCCTTGAACAGGCTTACAACAGTCAGTCCAAGATCGAGATCGCGCTGCAAAGCCTGGCGCAATATGCCGCACAGCTGATCGACGAAGGGAAGCGCCCGGCGCAAATCTGCCGCATGAGCAACAAGGCACTGCTGGCCGGGGCGCGTCCAATTGATGACGAACGATCGAAGGATGCCGAAACTGCGCTTGAAGCGCTGCTGAAGCGGAAAGGGTTTCTGAACCGTGCATAAGATGCAACGCTTCCAGGTTAAGGATCCAGCCGGGAATGTGGTGGGCGAGGTTGCCCAGTTCAGCGATGGGTTCTGTACGGTTCGCTGGTTTAGTGACCGGCCACCTCAGTTCTTTGAAAAGATGGAATGGCTGAGTGAGAAAGCATTGCAACCCAATCGCTACAGCCTGAAGCCGTTGGATGTCGAACGTCCCACTGGGGAAGCGAAAGCCTACAGCTTTTATGAGCGCGAAACGGAACTGCTGACGCAGCTCAACCGGCTCGGCATGGCTTATATGATGCTTGAGGAACCTAATCCACTGCATTTGCAGATGTGGCAGAGTTCCGTCGAAACACTCAGATTGATCCTGTTATCGCGACCAATAGCCCGTGGGGAAGGATGGACGTGAGATGAAGCAAGCGAAATCCAAACGGCTGGTGATCGCCGTGGAAAAGGTCCCTGAGATCTCGCCTGAAAACGCAGCCAGCGGTGCGAGCAAACTGCTTGTCTTTTGCTTGTTGTTGACCGGTGGTTTGCTGGTTGCCAACTGGCTGATCGCGGTGGCGCTGGTCGTTGGGATGTTTCTGGGCGCAATACTCTGGAATCTCATGATGCTGAAGGATCGCGTGGCTGGACCTACCAAGACTGAGCGCGCGATCGCCGATGCGTTCCACAAACGACACATGAACAATAATTAAGCGGACTGAAATGCCATATTCACAAGCATGCCGTGATCAGGCGGTTGAGATCGCACAACAGAATAATGGCGCGATCACCGAGGCCGTTCTTGCAGAAATCCGTGAGGCGATTGACGCGCCCCGACTGACAGCGAAAACCGTAAGACGGTGGCTGGCGGATCGCAGTGTGCTGAATGATGGGCAGCAGGCGTTTGTCTACTACTACCTTCAGACATTCAACGCGACCAAAGCAGCGATACTGGCCGGGTATTCACCCGATACGGCCTACGCGCAAGGTCATCGGTTGTTGAAAAATGCTGAAATTCGGGCGGAAATCGACCGACATATGCGTACGCTGGCGATGGATGCTACAGAAGTGCTGGTGCGCCTCTCAGCACATGCACGGGGCGATTTCAGTGAGTTTATCGGCTTATCACCACGCGAGTTGGAAGATCATCCTTTGTCGTTCCTGCTGAAGAAATACAAACATCGAAGCCGGACCGATAAGGACGGCAATACCGAGGATACCTACGAGGTCGAAATCCATGATCCACAGTCCGCACTTGTCCAACTGGGACGGTATCACAAGCTCTTCACAGATAAGCATGAGCACAGTGGCTCTATCGTAACGACGGCACGCGAACTAACTGACGAAGAGCTATTGACAATTATTCATGGCAATCAGTGATCAAGAAGCGGCCCGTGAACTTTATTCTCGGCGGCAGGCTCGGGCGCAGTTCATTGACTTCACCACTTATACAGACCCTATCTATCGCGCAGAGCCGTTTCACGAACTGATCGCGAGCCACCTTGATCTGGTCGTCGCGGGCGAAATTACCCGCCTGATGATCTTCGCGCCGCCTCAGCACGGCAAAAGCCGTCTGGTCAGCGAGGGGTTTCCGGCATACTGGCTGGGAAAACGTCCTGATGAACCGGTGATCATCGCTAGTTATGGCGCTGACCTGGCGTATGCGAAAAGCCGACAGGCGCGCACGCTTGTCGAAAGCGCGGATTACCTCAACCTGTTCCCCACAGTTGGGACTCATGAGGATAGCCGGGCGGTCAACCGCTGGATGCTGAACCCGCCTAATCGCGGCAGTCTGCTGGCTGTGGGTGTGGGCGGTCCTGTAACCGGCCATGGGGCCATGCTGGGGGTGATCGATGACCCCTTTGAGAACTGGAAGCAGGCCCAAAGCCCCACGATCCGCGATACCGTCTGGGAATGGTATCGCACGACCTTCCGTACCCGGATCTGGGAAGGCGGCATCATTGTCCTGATCATGACCCGCTGGCATGAGGACGATCTCGCGGGCCGGATTTTGCAGCAGCAAGGTGATCAATGGACCGTCTTACGGCTACCGGCAATCGCTGAAACCCAGGAACAGCGCGATCAAAACAATAAGTATCTGGGATTGCCCCTGGGTGAAGCAGATCCGCTTGGACGCGCGCCGGGTGAACCACTGGCACCTAATCTGTACAGCATCAATGCCCTGGTTGAATTACGGACCGATGTTGGCAGCGCAGCGTGGGCCTCAGAATATCAAGGTGTCCCCAGAGCGCCGGAAGGCAACCAATTCAAACGTGATTGGTTTGAGATCGTCGAAGCTGGTCCGGCTGTCGCGCAGCGCGTTCGTTACTGGGACAAAGCCGGTACCGAGGGCGGCGGCGCGTATACTGCCGGGGTGCTAATGGCAAAGGCAGGTCACTACTTCGTTGAAGATGTGGTGCGCGGTCAATGGTCATCGCTTCAACGAGAGCGGATCATCCGGCAGACGGCAGAGCTTGACCGGCAGCGTTATGGGCATGTCGTGAACTGGGTTGAGCAGGAACCTGGCAGTGGTGGTAAAGAGAGTGCCGAAAATACGATCCGTAATCTGGCCGGTTTTGTGATCAAGGCAGAGCCTGTGACCGGCAATAAAGATGTGCGGTTGCAACCTTTCGCTGCCCAGGCAGAAGCCTTGAATGTGAAGTTGGTCCGTGGTCCCTGGAATAGCGATTACATTGAAGAGTTGATCGCGCTTCCCAATGGTTATCGCGATCAGAGTGACGCGAGCGGGGGAGCATTTAACAAGCTGCACGTGCCGGTCCAGACGGTGAGTCATGGCCGGGCGAAGGGTGTCTGGAAGAAACCGAAAGGCCGCAGCAGGCCGAGCTAGCGAGGGTGTATGAATCAGGTTATCCGGCAAATTATTGGCCGGGTGGTGTGGACCACCAGCAACATCTGGAATAACCTCCGTGCCAGTGTGGACACAAAGAAACCGGACTACGCCTGGTGGGATCAGTTTCGGCGTGGTGAAAAGAAAGGGTTTCGCCTCAGCGGTCTGCTTGCGAAGCCTGCTGCCGAGATTATGGCAAGCTGGGTGTTGGGCGATGGCATCGATATTCGATTGCAGACCGCAGACGAATATACCGATACCTTGCTCAACCGCTGGTCGAGACGCATTCTTTCCTTATTGATCCAGGTGATTGTGGACCTGTACGGGTTGGGTGATCAGTATGTGATTGTCAACCCGGATGGCTCGCTGAGTGTGCCGTCGCCGGAAACAGTCGACGCGAAGTATTCCACGCTGGATCACCGTCGCCTTGAGAAGGTGACGATCCTGAACAAGCTGGATAAAGCAGAGCTTGTGGATGAATATCGTCTGGATGGCCGGACGATCCGCGTGAAAAACACCAGCAAAGAACCCCTGGATACCCCTTACGGCATCGTGGGGGCAGGGCAGGAAATCAGCTGGGAATTTGAAAACCTGATCGGTAGGATCCCGGTGGTGCATTTCGCCAATGAGCGCAGCGCCAACGAGACGCACGGCAGGCCGATGTATGAGGCGCTTTACGAGTGGTTCAGCTGGTATGACGACCTGCTGCAAAAGGCGCTGGTCGGTGCCAAGCGACTGAGCAATCCCATCCTGGCGTTTGTGGGGCTGGATGATCCGGCGGCAACCAAGCGCGCTAACGAGTCTCCAGAAGAAGAGACCTACGCCGATGAAGACGGCACCGAGCGCACACGCGACCGCACCGAGGTGGATGAAGATACCCCAGTGATGTATGCCGGTAAGGGCGGTGATGCGAAGTTCATCGGGCCTGGCATTGGCTTTACCACCGACATCCGCAACATGCTTAAGGTGCTGTACCTGCTGTTTATGGAACATCTGCACCTGCCGGATGTGGTGATGGGCTTTGAGATGAGCGCAGCTCGGGCGAGTGCCGTCGAGCAGATTAAAACCTTTTTTGCCCACATCACCTTCCGTCGAGTTGCCCTCGAGGGTGTCGGGACCGACGACACATTAGGGTTAGGGGCCCGGGGCGGGCTGCTGGAATTGACCGACATCTGGTTACGAATGCGCGCGCTCACAGACTCCCGCGTGGTGATTGGCCCGGTAGATGTTTCCTGGCCGGAATTGAGCGACAAAGACGCGAAGCTGACCAAAGAATGGGCTGACAGCATGCACCAGCGCGGTGTGATTACCGATGAGATGTATGTATCCCTGTCCGAGCGTGTAGAAGACCCGGCGGGCGAGATCGAGAAAGCCCGCGAGGAAACCAACACCGATCCCTATCAACGCGATGAGAATGCCGGTGCAGCAGACGAGGACCCGCTCATGGATAACGTCGCCTAAAACGCAAATGCTCATCTGTGGCATGGGACAATAATAAAAAGTCCTATAGTCGCAGGTGACAGGATGAACGTCTGGATTTGCTCGGGCATCGCGCTCGTGGTTGGGGTTTTGATCGGGGCGGCATGGATTGCCTATCGGTTTGGTGATCTGCTGAACCGTTCATGAGGGCACCTTCCACCCGGCGCATCATGGCCGGTGCGCAGAAACAGGCGCGCAAGGAAATCCGCGCGCAATTTAAGGTGGTTGCTGATACCGTCCGAGGGGCGGTTATTCGTGCTGCCGGAAGCGAGGATCAGCCTGTTCCTTATAGCCCGCGCAACGACGCTGCTGAAAAGCGGGTTCGTTCCGTGGCACGGCACGCAATTGATGCCATGTTCCTGGGCGTGGGTGGGTATCCCTTTGCGGATGATGGCCGGACGGCCTTAGCACCCTATCCACTCATCCTGAACCGCGCGATCGTGCGGGTGACTGCCCAGCACATCTATGCCCATCGAGACTGGATGCAGCGCAATATCCCGGCAGATGTCTATGAATGGCTGAGTAATCAGCGGGTCGTGGTCACGCAGCAGGAAAACCCCTACCTGCGCCGGGATGGGGAAAGCATCGAAGCCCATCGCGACCGGCTCGCGAACCTGCGCATCTTCCAGCCTAATCCGCTGGCGCAATATGAATCTGCCCACACCTGGGTTGATCCACGGGGCTACCAGCTCAGTGATCGCATCTGGAATACAGCCAACAACACCCGGCAGAAGTTAGACGAAATCCTGCGGGATGGCATTCGCAACGGCATCGGCGCAAAGCGCCTGGCTGATCTGGTAGAGCAGTTCCTGCTGCCAGGGCGTGCCGCACTGCGAACGAGCAAGCCGTATGGGACTGATGCATCCTATGATGCGATGCGCCTGGCAAGGACAGAGATCGCGCGAGCGGCCAATCAAGCGGCGCTGATCTCGGCGCAGTTGAATCCATATGTGGACCGGGTTGAATGGGCGCGATCGCCAAACGGCGACCCAACCTGCCCAATCTGCCCACAACACGCCACATTGGGCATTAACGGTGAACGTCTGCGCGATCCATACCCGGTGATGGGATCACCTTCCCCACCGGCTCACCCGCATTGCATGTGCCATGTGAGGCCATTGGTTGCTGAAGACGCAGCAGCTGTCACTGAGCAGCTGCGGGCCGTGATGCAGGAAGCGGAAGAACTACTCATACAGCCGGTGTTGACCCCGGCACAAGCCGATGTGCTGATTTATGAATTACTCGGTCGCGCGCTCAGCACACTACTACCGCAGGTTGCATAGAGGGTAACAATGAATGATCCAATGAGCAGCGGACCCGAGTCCCTGAAAGGGCCAATCGAAACACTGGCTATCGAACCATTTGAGCCATTCATAAATGGGGCGCTACAGTCCCTGCAACATAAGAAGAAGGTATATCGGGTAGGGGACGGCCAGACGCGGTTTACTCTGCTAGGGGAACGGCCTCGAAGTGCCGAAGAGAAATATCAACCGACACTTGAGGAAACCATCCGCGATCTGGGTCAAGCCATAAACAACCTCACGGTGGATTTATCAGTCGCGATGTCGCCAGTAGTTCAGGCGGCGATGCATCACTGGGCGAGTAACCCTGAGACACAACAGGCTGTGTCAGAAATGATCGACCTGCTCGAAACACAGCCTGTCGACCCCAAAGCAGAAGCCCGGCGGCGCAGTAAGGAAGACCTGGATCGCAAGCGGCGCGAGCTGCGCCAGAAGCGAGGAAGGTAATGCCTACTTATACCTACCTGGATACCGCCGATGATCAGGTCAAGCAGCGGACGATTGAGAACAAGCCCCTTTCAGAATCCATTCTTTATGTGGGCCTGCGGGCGGATACCACAGACGGCATGACCGACCTGGTGGCGCTGACCGACCAGTATGGCCGGATCACGATTGATGGCCGGGTAACACGTGAGACCGCGCAGAGCATCCTCTCAGATGTGAACCAATACCGGCAGAACGCCAGCGATGGCTACCGGCGGCATACACGTCTGGATGTGGTCAACAATCGAGGCGAGGTCATCATTGATGCGTTCGCAGATTTCAATAAGTTGAACTTTTTTCAGAGCAACCACCTGGATGCGAACGGGTTCGTGGTGGTGTCTTATTGGGGCGATCCGTTATTCAGGACCACGCGCAAGTCATTCGAACAATCCGGCCTGGACTTCCTTAAAGACGACATCCCCTTTGCTCGTATTCGCAAAATCCTACGGCGCAAGTTCGATCCGAATGAAACCCTGCCGGACAACATGACTATGGTCGATCAACTGGCAGTCATTGCCCTCTCGAACTACAAGGGCAAAATGATGATAGACCGGTACGCTTGGGACTCGGATGCGAGGGGCGATGATGAGTGAAAAACAGATGTGGACGGCTGTCGATGGCGCGCGAGTTCTTGTTGTGGCAATCAGAGGCATGGGGATTTCCGTGATCGAAGCTATGCATGAGGTTGAGAAATTCCGGCAGCATGTTGAAAAGACGGACACCGCGCCCACGGTGAAGAAACTAACTGAGAGCTTTCGATGAAGCTGTGTATTGGGTTTCTCTTCCAGAATGAAGCTGACTGGCTGAAGCTGCACCTGCCGGTCTGGTGTGCGGCAGACATTGACGGCCTGGTGGCTGTGGATGGCGGATCCAGTGATGACAGCGCCGACGTGGCACGGTCCTTTGGGGCAACGATCACCGAACGGCCTTTTGATTGGAATTTCGCGGCCCAGGGTAATGCCCTGATCGAAGCGTGTGAACGGGCCGGATATGACGCCATGCTGCGACTGGACCCGGATGAAGTGATGTTCCCTGAGTCCATTAACCTGATCCGGTGTGCATTGGTCGACTGGCCGAAGCTCTCGCTGCCACGCTTTAATTTTGTGCGCGATCGTTACCACTATGCACCCGACTGGTATCCTGACCATCAGCAGCGTGCCTGGTGGCTCAAGCGAGGGGTTCGATACCCGGCGCACCTGCGTGTCCATGAGGTGCCGGAAGGCATCCCAGCGTTACGTTTCAATAATGCACATATCTATCATTACGGCTGGATCAAGGATGCCGATGTACTCGGTCAGAAATCAGTCAAATATGCCCAGGTACAGGGGCGAGATGTGATCTACCAGGGCGGTGGTGAGTATCCCTCTTATAAACCTTTTCCTTTCGATATTCAGCCGCAGGATCCGGCAGAGATTGGCGCACGAGCGCCGGTAGGATAAGCATGCATACACGAGATCAATACGACCTTGAGATTGTCGAGGAAGTTCGGCAACGCTACTTCTGGGATCGACTGCCGTTCAATCGCATTCATACCGCTGTCGATGTCGGTGGGCATATTGGTAGCTGGACCTCGACTTTGAAACATTACAACTCCCAGGTTCAGGTAGCTGTGGTTGAGCCGGATGTCGACAATATTTCCGTGGCGCAGTTAAACCTTGCAGAGTGGGATGATGTCACCGTGATCGAAGCGGCGGTGAAATATGAGCCCGGTGAATACATGCTGGGACGACATCCATTTCACGGGGCGGCACACCAGCTCTTCCGGCGTGATGAGCGACCGGATCCCTGGCGTGAGTATGTGCCAGTGCGGTGCGTTTTCAAGCTCGAAGGGATTATGAAGCTGGCTGGGATTGAGTCCATTGATTTGCTCAAGCTCGATTGCGAGGGGGCAGAAGTCGAGATCGTGCGCGATATGGCTGAAGAAACCCTGTCTGGTATTCGCTGGATTGTGGGTGAAGTGCATTTGCCGCCGCTGCATTTTGATCACCGGACCGGCCAGCGTCTGATTAAAGCCGGATTCAGGGTGGAATATGAAGTGCATCCAGCAAACCCAACGCTGCATCATTTCCTGGCGGTGCGCCTATGAACATTCATATTGTAGTGGTCGCCCATTCACTTGCGGATGACCTGGAACGGTTGTTCGAGGCAGGTGCATCGGATAACGTGACGTGGCACCTCTTCTTGCACAGCGCTATTCCAGCGGTCGAACAGATGTGTCAAAAGCTCATTGGCATTTATCCACACGTTTATTTCTACCCGTATAAGGTCAATCGGGGCCTGAGTAAAAGCTGGAATGAGGGCTTGATCGAGGGCTATCGGCGCGGCGCGGATGTGGTGATGATCGCCAACGATGACGCAATCCCGAGGCCGGGCGATGTGCAAATCCTGGGGGAAGTCGCACTTGAGAAGCGTGATTACTACATGATCACGGGTGCAGGCTTCGATGTGCGAGACATGCAGCATCATAAGAACATGAAGTTTTCGCTGGCGGCAATCAACCCCATCGCCGTTGAGACGATTGGCTATTTCGATGAGAACATCTTCCCGATTTACTGGGAAGATGTCGACTGGTACCGGCGCGCAGCGCTGGCCGGGTTGAAGCTGTGGTGTGTGGAAGAGACCTGTATCATCCACATGGGCAGCCGGTCGGTTTACAGCAACCCTGAGTTAATGCGGCAGAATCACGAGACATTCCATCGCAACCGCGAATATTATGAGCGGAAGTGGGGCGGGCCGGTGGGTCATGAGACACTCATAAGGCCATTTGGGGAATTTAGCTTGAAGATCGATCCGGCAT
>JAIOHN010000708.1 GCA_019912985.1 Anaerolineae bacterium
GAATTGCTCCTCCGTGCAATGGGTAACAACTTAAAGCTGCCCAGGGAGGAACCCGGATAATGCCGAGCAATAATCAAAAGTCTCTATGCTTTATGCTGAATGCAAAGCCGCACTCGGCATTATCCTGCACTCGGAATAATGTCTGAGCACGTGAGCCGAAACAGCGAGTCCACAACTCTGTCCGATCTTCCTCACGATCAAGTCCAGGCTGGCTGTAGAAAGCCCCTTTCCCTGCGGATTTAAGAACAGAGCGTCATCTATCTTCTTGCCGTCAAACTTTTCATTTCGTTCACTGATCCACTCACTGAGCGCTTCTTTGGCTTCTGCGTTAAGGGGAATTTCTCGATACCGATCACCCTTTCCGTTGCGAACGATCACGCGATTCTTTCTGCCTGCCACCGAGACATCGTGCTCTTTGAGGGCCGCGCACTCGCTAATTCTGATGCCGGTGTAAAGAAGCAGCGTGGCTACTGCTCGATCTTTGCTACGACGGCATCCGACGACGGCACGCAAGAAGCGCTTCTGCTCCTCCTTCGTTAAAGCGCGCGGTGCCTCCTGGGGTAAATCTTCGCGAGAAACCTTGCCAGGCTTGGCACCGAGGAATTGAAAGAAGTGATCAATGGCCGTCAGATAAGCGTTGACAGTTGCCGGACTCGATTCCAATTCCTGTTTTAGATATCGTTTGTATTCGCGAAGGACATGCGCGCGCTCCCGGTCGCTCTGAGCAAGCACCCGGATGTCCTCACCAGAGCTGCCTAGAAAGCCCAGGAAGTGGTTTATCCTCGACTTGTAGGCTCTTCGGGTCTGGTCGGAAAGAGGCTGTCGCTTAAGCCACGAGAGGTACTTCTCGTAGCGGTCATGCGAGGCTTTCAAGAGGGCGGTTTCCAAGCGTTGGCGGCTCCTTTCCCAGTATCACAAGAAATCTGGGCGTCATCCTAGCACGCTGACTGCGCGATATCACAAGTTTTTGCGCCGGAAACTTGCGATACGTCTAGGTATCAATGGTTTTTAGCTGCAGATTCTTCGGTGCGCAGCCCTTGACTTTGTTTTATTTGACAATCTTACTTCGGCGTGGAAGCATACTACAATGCGAAAACTTACTTTAGTATGGTTTTGTGCACTTATCAGTTAGGGAGACTCTTAATGGCAGATTTGTTGAGGCAATCAAGGCAATCACTGATTCTCGCAACAACCTGCTTGGTATTGGTGATCCTTGGCCATATCGATTTGATATCCGGGCCTGAACCTCCAACACAACTGGCACTTGTAATTCAGTTCTCCATAGACTTCTTGGAGTGGCTGATTATCTCTGTTGTCTTGATGTCGTTTATCGAACATCAGGTTCATAGTCAATTGATGCACCGGCGCAATTTCCTCAGTAAGCGCAAGAAATCATTCCAGAGGATTTTCGAGGCTCATGCTCTAGATCATCATCATCACTACTCTAAGGAGTTCTGTGATGAACCCGTGTCTCCCGGCACAGACAAGGAGATACGGCTAACCGTGCGTAAGGCACCAATAAAGGCGTTGCCGGTTGCCATACTCATGGCCCTTGTTTCGTTACCAGGTGCGATCATCTTCTTATCCATCGTGACCCTTCATCATTGGCTATGGAACAAGATCCACCTGGAAATGCACAAGCCACAAGGTAAGTTCTTTAGTACCTGGCCTGCTTACAAGTTTCTAGCCCGGCATCATTATCTTCATCATCGATACCAAGATAAAAACTTCAATGTCGTTTTTCCATTCGCAGACTATGTGCTTGGAACCAATGCCAACGCGACTGAGGCTGATTTTGTGCAGATGAAAAGATTAGGGTTCGCATGAGTAGTCGTGCTGAGCAAAGTCCCGGAACCTCTCAACCATACTCAGGAGAGGACACTAGCAGCATAGGTTCTTTTGTCCTTATGCTGCACAGCCATTTACCATGGTACCGAAAGTCAGGAATGTGGCCTTTTGGCGAGGAAAACCTCTATGAGTGCATTGCAGAAACGTACATACCTCTGCTCAATGTAATTGCAGATCTGTATGAAGAAGGTGTTTTGGCCAAGTTGACTATTGGATTCACGCCGATCCTCCAAGAACAGCTTGCAGACGAGTATTTGAAGCTCGGTTTTGAAAGATACATCGACTCACGCATTGAAGCCGCCATGTCCGATTCAGCCCGTTTTGCCGC
>JAIOHN010000709.1 GCA_019912985.1 Anaerolineae bacterium
ATTAACACATTGAGCAGGGTCGATGCGACTCCCCCAACCACCGGCAGCACACTCACGCTTAACTGGCTAAAAGCACCCAAAAGCTGACTGGCAACCTGTTGAATCAAAGCCGCATCCACCTGAAAGCTGGACCGCACAAAGCGCAACCCGGCGGTAACAGGATCTTGCGGCGGCAGAATGACGGTGTCGCCCCAACCAAGAAAATACTTAGGCTGCTCGACATCCAGATTTTCCCAACTCGCCACAATTTCGTTGATGCCACGCTGTACTAAATCTGTAAGCGTCGAAAACTGCCCTGCTAGCAGCGGCAGCACGGCCATACTCAGAATGATGAAGAACGTGGGAAGCAGGAGCAGTGAAAGAATGGTTGCGGGGCCGCGACGCATTCCGCGTTTGGTCAAGAATCGGATCGGGGTCGTGAGCAACACCACCAGCACGATGGAGGTCAATAACAGAAGCAAAATCCCGTTGATAACCCACAGCGCCACTAAGATCACAACGACCACAAGCGCCGTCAACACCCACCGGAGGATAAAGATCCCCGAAGGGCTTTTAGGTGATTCAGACATCATAGCGATAACCCCTCAAGCGATCGAAGCAACCAACATCTTCTATAACACGCTTCAAGCGTTTCGGTCTCGCATATCAAGATTTTTGATTAGAAGATTGGCTGTTTCCTGCCTCAACATCATAGCTCTCCAACCAATCATCCACGTCATGCTCTGGAGGCGTTTCCACTTCAGATGGTTTATCCAGTGACGCCGGTTGATCGGCTGGTTTCTCAGTTGGCTGACGAGCAAAAAGCCCCCCTAGACGACGCGGCTCCTCGACTTTGACATCCACATCATCAGATTGCTTGGTATCGGTAACCACCACAGTAGGCTTTTCGTCAGGTTTTTCTGCTTTCTCTGGGATCACCACGACGTCCGCGTCAGGTTTCTCCAATCCAATAGAATCCCCATTCAGCTTAATGTGAACTCTGGGTTGACCTGCCAGTTGTAGGCCCAGTTGTTTGTAAACCACCTGTTTCAGCGCCCTGTTGATTTCCTGCTGCTTCTTAGGCACATTGACAGTTTGCCCCTGGACGTTGACATCCAGTTCAATATCGGCTTTCCCATCGACGGCTTTCAGAGTCGCTGTGGCGGCGGTCACATCTGGCACCTGCTTAACGGTGTTCAGGATCAAAGTCCGCGCAGACTCAACACTCACATCTGCTACCGCGCCTGATGCTTTCACGACCAGACCGTCGCCGGTCATGCGGCGAGGTCGCAAGCGCACATACACCAACGCAAGGATGGCGATGTCAACAACCAGCACGCCTACCAGGCGGAATATAAAATTGACATCACTCACACTGAGGAAAAAGGTGCTCAGCGCCTCAGGAACCGCGAAAATGACGGTCACCAGCGTGATTGCCAGTAAACCTAAAATGAGATACAGGACACGTTCAATCAGTCTCAACGTACTATCCCTTCGCCTAACCAGTATATTTCACAACTAAAAGAGTCAAATCATCAAATAAAGGGACATTCCCGCAAAACTGCTCTACATCCCGCACAATATAATCCCGTACCCCAGCCGCGGACTCACCTGCACAGGCCATGACCGCCCGGATGAGACGAGCATCACTATAGAAACGGCTCTCCTCGTCTTCGGCCTCGGTCACGCCATCCGTATAGTACACCAGTGTATCGCCAGGGCTTAATTCTAAAATAACTTCTTTTACAGGGTTATCCGCAAACCAGCCGATTGCCCGACCGCCGCGCGGCATAAAACTCGCTTTGCGCTTCGCGTGCTGATAATACAACGGTGGATTATGGCCCGCATTCACATTATAACAAATCCCGTTACGGTCAAAAATGCTGTGATAAGCGGTGACAAACATCCCACTGTCAGCATCATCCAGAATCAGATCATTGGTAGCGCGCAAGGTATCGACAGGTGACAGCCCAGCATGGGCATAACTGCGAATAAAGCTACGCGAGACTGCCATAAACAACGCTGCCGCTGCGCCTTTATCCGACACATCGGCAATCACCACGCCCAGCCGATCCTCACCAAGATGGAAAGCATCGTAAAAATCACCCGCCATTTCACGTGCAGCTCGCCATATGGCCGCCAGTTCATAACCTTCCAACACCGGCATTTCCTGGGGCATCAGCGCCCGCTGCATCTCGCGACCCATTTGCAGTTCGCGCTCAATGCGCCCCTTCTCCACCGCAACCGCATACAAACGCGCATTCTCAATCGCGATACCGGCCTGCCCGGCTACTGCACTCAACAAGTTTCGGTCGGCCTCACTAAAGTTACCGCTGCGCATGGAGGTATCGACATAAACCACACCAACCAACCGGTCTTTGACCAGCATCGGCGCACATAAAATCGCTCTCAGGCCGCGCATGATAATACTCTGGCCGGGAACATAGCGATTATCAAACATGGCGTTATTGGTCAGCAAGGAGGTACGGGTCTCCACCACCTGATTGACGACCGTAGTACTATACGCATCTTCGTTCGCCAGAGTTTCACCGCTCACATTACGGGCGACCCGAATCTGGAGCTGACCCGTAGTACTATCCGCGATCATCAGCACCCCACGCTCCGCCTTCGTCACCTGCATCACAGAATCCATTGCCCGGTTGAGCACATCGTCAAAATCCAGGCTGGAATTCATGGTGCGAGTGATTTCGTAAAGCGTCAGGAGATGTTCCGAGCTGAGGTTATTGACAGCGGACTGATCGGACATACCAAACCTTCGTCAGACTAGGGAACATAGGTTAAGGTTATTATAGCACTGGCATAAGAGCCAAGCGAATTTCATCTATCTCTTAAACAAGGGTTTTTCACGCATGTCACAAGCGCACGAATACGCACAACAACATCACGATCGCTTTGTGGAGCAGCTTCAGGAACTTGTCCGTATACCGAGTGTCAGCACACTTTCGCAGAACAAGCCAGATATGGCACAGGCTGCAAACTGGCTGGCCGAAGATATGAAAAACATCGGTTTTGACCGGGCTGAGGTGATGCCTACGAATGGTCATCCGGTCGTATATGGTGAATGGAAAGGCGCTGGCGAAGAAGCGCCGACTGTGCTGGTTTATGGTCATTATGATGTCCAGCCTGCCGAGATGGCCGATGGGTGGTCACACGAACCATTCGATCCGCATATTGAGGACGGCTTTCTTTATGGGCGTGGTGCCATGGATAACAAGGGCCAGCTCATCGCCCAATTGAAAGCCATCGAGTCACTGATCAAAACCGGCGGCAGCCCGGTTAACTTGAAAGTGATATTCGAGGGCGAAGAGGAAACCTCATCAATCAATCTGCCGGTTTTCGTCCAGGAACATATCGACATGCTGAGCGCCGATGTCTGCGTGATTTCTGATACCGGTATGCGGGAGGTCGACCAACCTCAGATGTGTTATTCGCTGCGCGGTCTTACATACATGGAACTCCATGTTACAGGCCCCTCACACGATCTGCACAGTGGCAGCGGTCATACCATTCACAACCCGGCACAGGCATTAGCGGAAATTATCGCCAAGTTACACGATGAGGATGGGCGCATCACCGTACCCGGATTCTATGATGATGTGGCGGAGCTGGATGCGAAAGAACGTGCATTGATGAATGAAGACGCGCCAACCGAGGAATACGTAATCAAAACTACCGGCTCACCCACTACGTGGGGCGAACCTAATTTCACACCTGCCGAGCGGATGGGCGCACGCCCCACATTGGAAGTCAATGGTATGGTGAGCGGTTTTTATGGTGAGGGTTCCAAAACAGTTATCCCCGCCAAAGCAATG
This sequence comes from Anaerolineae bacterium, assembly GCA_019912985.1. Lineage (GTDB taxonomy): Bacteria > Chloroflexota > Anaerolineae > Aggregatilineales > Phototrophicaceae > JAIOHN01. The sequence goes on from JAIOHN010000709.1 coordinate 3,813, forward strand.
GCGAAACTCAGCGCCCGGTTGGTCGCCAACCAGAAAGCCCAGCGCGCCTTTGAGCAGATTCGCGATTACATCGCAGAAATCACACCACCTTCAGTACGCAGCGAACTGAAGTTACTCAGCAAAGGCGAACCGGCATACACAGCGCCAGATACCCCCTCGATGCAAGCTGCCGTGCGGGCTTATGAGCAAGGTTGGGGGAAGGCTCCCACGTTTAACCGAGGTGGTGGCAGTATTCCGATTGTGGCAGATTTCCAGCAAATGCTTAATGTCCCGGTGGTGCTGCTAGGTTTCGGCGTCGGCGATGGCGTTCATGGACCAAACGAGCGTTTTTTGCTCGAAGCATTTAAACGTGGTGTCGATACCGCCATCTATTTCTATGAAGAAGTTGGCAAAGGCCTCTAATGCTCGTCACCGGTCCAGCCATAGATTCCGATACTGAATCCACTCAATGCTGTCAGTGGTCCAACCCGCGTAGATTGCCAATCCCTGGATGACCGCAGCTGCATCACCCGCCTCAGCCAGCCCCTGTGTCACTCCATCTATGGCTGAGGCGACATTTTCCACCAGAGGGTCATGGCCCGGCGGTTCAGCATCATAGGTCGGAATGCCAATCAACACACGTGTATTCACGCCTAACTCATTCACCGCATCCGCAAATGTGCTCACCTGATAGGCCACCCAGGTGCTGTAATCTTCTGGCAGAAAATCACTCTCTTCAGTCAAACCGCTGTTATAAGCCATCACGGCCATTTGATCGCTCAACAGTGCCACGCTCTGTTTGTACTCTCGATCCCATACCGTGCCTGGAACAATCAGGGGTGGCACCGGAATATCAGTATCCAACGGACTCCAATCCGGCGGAATAGCCAACGCGATTAGGATGTCTTCGCCCAGGCTCAGGCGCACCTTACGCAGCAGCGCCAGAAAATTCTCGTCGTTGTTCCAGACAGGTTCGATATTGAGAAAAATGCCATCGTAACCCAGGTCGGTCACCACGCGTGACGCAAAATCCGCAATATTTTGTTGAAGATTCTCATCATCGAGCCGGTAGTTATTTTCCCCCACATTCACGGGAAAACTCAGCCAACCGAGTAAAATCGATTCTGGATAGGCCTCTTTAAACTGCGTGGCGAACTCACGAACCGCGCCGAAATTTTCTGCGCCACGCCAGGTTTCATCTTCCTGCAACCAGCTCACCCAGGCATAGATGGTGCCAATCTGATTCTCACGCAAATCATCAACCAGCTGCGTCATATCTTCCGGGTCATGCACTTCGTATGTCCACTCCGTGCCAATCCAGACGGCATTCGGTTGAGCCTGCGGCTGGTCGTTTTTAAGACTTCCCAAAACCAGGACAATTGCCGCGATCAACACCGCACCACCAATGACATAAGCAACCCAACGGGCCTGTGCCAGCCCGGACAAATCAGGCATCTTGAGCTGGATATTTCCCGGTGGTTGTAAATGCGGAAGGCTGACTCCCACACTGCTGCCATCGGTCTGGCGACGCTCACGACGGCGACGCTGGCGCTCACGCGCACGGCCATGCCGCGGGGCTTCAGAGGTAGGTTCTACTTCGTGCTGATCAGATTCAGAATCAATCGCCAATCTTTACCGCCTTAACCAGCTAATCTTGAGAATAAAAGCGGCCCCAGCAGCAGCAATGTTGCCACAACTGAAAGCGACGCGCTGAGAAACGTTGCGGTGCTGCTCACGTCTTTCGCAATCTTCGCCAACGGATGCAGCTCCGGCATCGCCAGATCGACAGCAGCTTCAATGGCCGTATTCAAACATTCTACAACCCATGTAAATCCAATCGGCAGCATCAAAACCACAAACGTCAGGGCATCCACAGCCAACCACAGGGCCAATAAAATCACGATCACCGTGTAAATAGAGAGTATTTGAATGCTTTGTTCCCGGCTGACCATATACCATAAGCCTGCCAGTGAATAGCGAAAGCTCGACGCCCGGTTGGGATTTACAAGCGGGCGATAGGCATTGCGATCCACCTCCTGCCAGTCGGGTTGCTCATCAGAGTGCATAATCTATCCAGCCAGCTTGACAAGAAGCGGTGGCCCCAGCACCAGCAGCCCTACGATCACCGATGCCACAACACCCAACAAGACAGCAGCCGAAGCGACATCCTTGCCCACTTTTGCCATCGGATGAATATCCGGCGCGGCAATGTTAATGGCCGCTTCCACTGCCGCGTTGATAAATTCCGCCATCCACACAAACGTAACCGCCAACACGATCAGCGCCAAACCCATAGACTCTACTTGCAGCCATACAGCCAACA
>JAIOHN010000710.1 GCA_019912985.1 Anaerolineae bacterium
GCCTTATACATAAGATAAAAATTGCATTTAATCTTAAGTTCATTTATAATCTATTTTATATCAACGCTTTCACGCTGAATTTCTTTGATTTGATGGTGTTATAGGGGAACAATATGAGTCAGATGGCAAAGCAGTTCGCACCTTATTTCCGCAATGGCCTGCTGTATTTTCCGGTAAAGACGGTCGATATTCTGGTGATGGCGGGATTAGATCAGCAAACCGGTTGGATGCTGCAAAACGGATTGTCGCTTGACGATCAGGTACGGATAGATCAGATTCGCAAGGCAGTGGAACTGGTGACCCTTAAAGCCAAAGATGGAAGTGCGCTGCACATGGCCCTGACAAGCCCTGAAGCCCGGTTTATGCTCACCAACATGTCGGCGCAGGTGTTTTAGTGCTTGCTGCGCTGTGCCTGACGCAGCTCAAATGATTTCGTCGGCTGCCACTGCTCTATTTTCTCGTGTTCAGCCGGTGCCATACTGAGCAGCACATTTTCCTTGGGTTCATTCAAGTAGTACACAAGATAGGGGCTGTTTGGCTCCAAAGCCATGTAGGGCGCTAAACGCCGCTTAAATTTGACCGGCTCTCCTGTGGAGGTATAGAGGATGGTCGGTCGCCATGACATCCAGGACGGTTGAGGCACACTGCCGCTGAATAAACGATCAAAGCGAACGGGCGAACGAGCATAGCGGCGCGCCCGCAGCAGCATCGGCACACCGATCACGAGAATCACTACAAAAAAGACGTAAATCAACCCGCGCGCGCTGAGGGCGATCAGACGTGGGCCAAAGAAGATCACGATCGGCACCATCAGCAGCATCAGGATCACCAGTGGCTCGGTCACCATATCCTTCCACTGATCGGTGGTCATCTTCCCATCACGATTCACACGCAGGCGAGCCTGCATCTCCGGTGGAATGTAATTCCGTTTGGTTTTCGCCATGCTCAACTTTCCTTCGTCGCTTTTACTGCGCCGCCACTGATGCCTGGCGGTTGCGCTTGAAGTTCAGGCGCACCTGTAAGAGTATCACACTCACCAGAATGAACAAAGCGCCAACAATTTGCACCGGTTGCATGCGCTCTCCCAGAACCAGCGCTGCGATGGTTACGGTTAACACAGGCTCAACCGTACCAATGATCGCCGCGCGTGAGGCCCCAAGGGCCTGAATACCGAGCGTCATGCAGAAGATAGGCATAATCGTGCTTACGGTGGAAAGCGCCAGCAGGAACAACCACAATTCCGGCTGTGCAGGCACCGCCAGTTCGCGTCGTAACAATGACACCACCATCATCGTTGTAAAGGAACCTGTGACCAGCCATGCGCTCGCCCGCAGCAGTGCAGAATGGCCCTTGAGCACACGATTATTCAATATGAAATAGACCGCGACCAGCAGCGCATTGAGGAACGCAAAACCAACGCCGATCAGGTTACTCTCGCCCAATCCTGCGCTGAATTCAGGCACAGTGAGAGCGATGCCGATCAGCGTCATGCCCAACGCCAGCCAGGCACGAGTAGATAGGCGCTCCCCCAGGAAGAGGGAGATGATCGCCACCATCGTAGGATAGGTATAAAAGAGGACGACCATTGTGCTGGAAGGCAGGCGCTCCAGGCCGAAAAAGGCGGTGAGCGCGGCAGCCGCCATCAACACGCCTAACCCCATGATGCGTCGGCGTGGCAGCGGGTTGGCCGGCGGTGTCCTGCGGCGCAAAATCACCAGCAGCCACAACACTGGCATGGCAAAAGCGAAGCGCCAGGCAGCAATATCCAGCGGGGTCATGCCCATAGCTTCAATATGCTTGACGAATGTCGGCAGCAGCGAATAGCCCACCGCCGATAGCAAGACAAATAAGACTCCCTTACGAGACGACTCTGGCATTTACTCTCTCACATAGCCTAGAACGACAAACGGCGGTTCCGCAAAGGCAGAGCCGCCGTTGTTGAATGACATATCAAATCAAGCTCAAGGCACTGCCGCAATTGTCACTGAGTTCGCCAGATTGGTGACCAGGAACGGCAGAATACCCAGCACCAGGGTTCCCGCAAAAGAAAGGTAAATCCCCAGGTTCAGATAGGGTGTCAGGCCAGGGGCCGGATCACCATCGCCATCGCGCAGAAACATATTGACGATAATGCGCACATAGTAGAACGCGCTGATGACACTGGTTAAAACACCGATAATCGCGAGCCAGATCATCCCAGACTGGATGCTGGCATTAAATACCAGCCATTTGCCGATAAACCCAGCCGTCAGCGGGATACCCGTCAGACTGAGCATAAAGAACGCCATAATCAAGGCCAGCGCTGGCTGGCTGCGCCCCAGGCCGACAAAATCCTCAAGCGTGGTGCCACTGCCATCAGGCCGTTCCAGCGCCATCGCGATACCGAAAGCACCGAGATTGGTGAACATATACGCCATCAGATAGACCAACGCCGCCTGTGCGGCGATGTCGGCATAACCTACCGTGCCAGCCGCCGCCACCGCCATCAGGATATAACCGGCGTGAGCAATGGAAGAATAGGCCAGCAAACGCTTGATGTTGGTCTGCGAAATCGCCACGAAATTACTGAGGATCAGTGTTGCAGCGGCCAGCAACCCAACTGTAAGCTGCCAGGTGGCATGGACTTGTTCGCCACCGGCCATCACCATCGGCAGCGCCACAATCATAATGCGCAGCAGCGCGGCAAACCCGCCAACCTTAGCACCCACGCTCATGAAGGCCGTGACCGGCGTCGGCGCGCCTTCGTAGACATCGGGTGTCCACATATGGAAAGGTACGGCGGCCACTTTGAATCCCAGGCCAACCAGCACCAGCCCTGCACCCATGATTAGCAGCACCGGAGAAACGACCTGATCAGCCGCAACCACATCGAAGATTGCGGGCAAGCTGGTTGTGCCGGTCGCGCCGTAGACCAATGCTGAGCCAAAAACGAAGAATGCGCTGGAGAAAGCCCCCAGGATAAGGTACTTCATGCCGCTTTCTTCTGAACGAGCGTCAGGATAGCGGAAAGCCGCCAGGATATACAGCGGAATGCTGAGCAGTTCCAGGCCCACAAAAACCACCACCAGATTATTGGCGTGGCCCATGAACATGATTCCAGCACTGGTGAACAAGATTAAGACGTAGAACTCGCCGCGCTCCGCCCCAACCCGCTTCATATAATCAATGGCAAGCAGGATACTGATGATTGCCGTCAGGATCACAATGATATTGAGGAAAGCGCTGAACGGGTCTGCCACGAACATGCCATAAAAGGCTTCATCCACTGTGGTGTAAACCAACAGGTTCAGGATAAAAGTGACGATCAAGCCCGCAATCGCCAACCACGCGGTGCGAATCTTGTTTTCCTCTTCTATGAAGAGGTCAATGACCAGCAGCACCGTGGCGTACAGGGCCAAAAAGACCGAAGGCAGCGCGACCCCAAGGTTGAGATCGGCTATAGTGGGTGTTTGAAACATCACCTACTCCTCAACATTGAGCGCGACATCTTCCACCGGTTGTCCAGCAGCAATCGCATCGGCATTATCCGGGTAGTATGCCGCCACATCCTCGACCAACGCATCGGTAGTGGCAGTCATGGTATCGAAGAACGGTTTCGGCTGTAAGCCAATCAGGAAAATCGCGATCAAAATCGGGATCATCACGGCAATTTCTTGCCAATGGAGCGGTTCCAGATGCTTGTTTTCCTCTTTATCCAGTTCGCCCATATAGACTTTCTGGAACATGTAGAGCATGTAGACCGCGGCCAGGATCACACCCAGGGTGGCAAACAGGGTGAAGAAGAAGCCGAGCACCTGGCTGCCCATCGAGCCGAGCAAAATAGTAAACTCGCCGACGAAGCCATTTAATCCCGGTAAGCCCATACTACTGAGCACCACGATCAGGCTGATACCGCCATAAAGTGGAAGCGCCTTCCAGATGCCACCGAAAGCGTCAAGTGCTTTAGTATGGCGGCGTTCATAGAGCATACCGACGAGCAAGAACAAGCCGCCTGTGCTGATACCGTGGTTCACCATCTGCAGCACGCCACCCTGGATACCCTGCGCGTTGAGCGCGAAGATGCCGAGGACGACGAAACCAAGATGGCTGACTGAGGAATAGGCAACCAGTTTCTTGACATCGGTCTGCGCGTAGCTGACCCATGCCCCGTAGATGATGCCGATAATCGCCAGCACCGCGATAGCAGGTGCCCAGGCGACACTCGCCTCCGGGAACAGCGGCAGGTTAAAGCGCACGATACCGTAGGTACCCATCTTCAGGAGCACGCCGGCCAGGATGACAGAACCAGCAGTTGGGGCCTGAACGTGCGCATCCGGCAGCCAGCTGTGCAGCGGCCAGATTGGTACTTTGATGGCGAAAGCGACCAGGAAACCCAGGAACAGGAAGGACTGGACACTGCCAGGGCCTAAAAGCCCATCGAAGGGGAAGACCAGTTCACCAGACTGAATGGCTGCGATAATTTCTGGTGTGGCAAACGTTCCAGCCTGAACACCGACATAAAGGATTGCCAGCAGCATCAGGATGGAGCCAGCCATCGTGTACAGGAAGAACTTCACCGCCGCATAGACGCGTTGTTCCGCCCCCCAAATGCCGATCAGGAAATACATCGGCACGAGGGTCACTTCCCAGAAGATGTAGAAGATAAAGAGGTCCTGCGCCACGAATACACCCAGCATCGCCCATTCCAGCAGCAGCATGAAGATGTAGTAGAGCTTGGCGCGGCCACGCTCTTCAATCACATGCGCGCGGAAGGAGCTAAGGATCGCCAGCGGCATAATGAAGGTGGTCAGGATGACCAGCAGCAGACTGAGGCCATCGACACCGACATAATAACTGATGCCGTACTGTGGCAAGAACTCCAGGCGTTGGACCATTTGCATGCCAGCAACGCCATTATCAAATCCTGCCCACAGCACCAGTGACGCCACGAAAGTAGCGATACTAAAGCCGAACGCTGTCCATTTGATGTTATCGACATTCTCATCTCTGAGAAAGAGTAAAACTGCGAGCCCAATCATCGGCAGGAACAAAACCACCGTGACGAGCGAAAGTGCGCTAGATTCCATAGCTTGATGTTCTCCCCTATTAGCCGTTCTGCATCATGGGCAGGAGTAGAATAATAATCACAAAAATCACACCCAGCAAAATTGAGATGGCATAGGTGCGAACATAACCTGTTTGCACGCGGCGCAGGCGACCACTAACCCACTGGGCAAGGCGTCCCACACCATTCACAGCGCCGTCAATAATGCCAAGATCAATCGGAGCGCTGAGCAACCTCCCGATGGCGTTAAAGCCTTTGGTCAAGACGTTGTTATGGAAATAATCATGCCAGAAGTCCCAGTCCAGTGTATTGGCTAGGAAATCGGCGGTGCGATCGAAAGGTCTGATGATGATCCGCATGTAAAATTCGTCCCAGTAAAGACGAGCGTTCGCCAGTTGCCAGAACGAGCCGGTGCTGGGATTCACTGCCAGCGGATCGCGACCGGTATCGGCATAGGGACGCAGAGCTTTACCCCGCCCATAGATGGAGCGTGCCAGGAAGATGCCGCCAAGACCGACCGCCAGGGCCGGGATCGCAATCAGGGGGTTAAAGATACCACCCTGTGGCGCATAAGGATGGGCGTTCGCCAGCGTGTATTCCAGAAAATGGATGAGATTACCTGGTCCAAAGATATTTGATAGACCGAGGAATGCGGTCGGCGTGTTAACGAAGCCGATCACCACCGCGAAGAAACCCAGGACGATCAGCGGGATCGTCATCGACGGGACGCTCTCCGGTGCATTCGCCGCTGCCTCGGTGCGAGCCGCGCCGTGGAACACCATCTCAATCTGACGCCACATATAGAAGGCGGTGAACCCTGCCGCCACCAGCAGCATCGCCAGCGAGATAAAGCCGCTGAACTGCTGGAAACCGCTGGCACCAAACAAACCAGCCAACCACGAATCCGCCAGGATTTCATCCTTCGACCAGAAACCTGCGAAGGGGATAATACCGGCCAGGGCCAGTGTCCCGATCAAATAGGTCCAGTAGGTGATGGGCATCCGCTTGCTCAGGCCGCCCATATTCCGCATATCCTGCGGGTCAAATGGCTCTTCATCGTGATGTGCTTCTCCATGCTCGCCATGGTGCTCGTGCACATGATGATGACCATGCTCCACCCCATGGATGACCGAGCCGCTGCCAAGAAAGAGCAGTGCTTTAAAGAAGGCGTGGGTCACCATGTGGAATATGGCCGCGCCAAACGCGCCCACACCGACTGCCGCCACCATAAAACCGAGCTGACTGATCGTACTATAAGCCAGCACACGTTTAATATCCCACTGTCCCATCGCGATGAAACCGGCGACGAGCGCGGTCGTCGCGCCGATGAGCGTGACGATAAGCGACGTTAACTCCGCATTATGATAGAGCACATTCGAGCGCACCATCATGTAAACACCTGCTGTGACCATCGTTGCCGCGTGGATGAGGGCGCTGACTGGTGTTGGACCCGCCATCGCATCTGGCAGCCAGACAAAGAGCGGTATCTGCGCGGATTTACCAGTGGCACCCAACAGCAGGAAGAGTGTAATCAGGACGATAACCGTCTCAATTGGAAGCGAGAACGGCCCGAAACTCACCTGACGCCCCTCTTCTATCATCCGCTCGGCCTGCCCGAACACGCCAAGTTGTTCTGTGGGAATATGCTCGTTGTCGGTGTATACCGGCAGTCCAGGTTCGGCAGCGTGTCCTTCAGCTTCGCCTTCACCCGTAGGTTCTTCCTCAGCAGCATTGTAGCTGGTCAGGAGCAGCGAGGCTTCTTCGTGTGCCTCTTCACCCTCAACCGGGGCGGCTTCCTCGCCATGCCCTTCTTCAGCCGCCAGTTCACGTGCCAGTTCAACATTGGCGATCTCGCCGGGCTTGTAATAATCCAACGTGCCAAAGGTCCAGAACAGGAGGAAAATCCCCATGAGCATCCCAAAGTCACCGACACGGTTGGCAATCATGGCTTTCCTGGCGGCGGTGCTGTTCTTCCAGCCCACGCCGTTGGGTTTATCAAACCAGAAGCCGATGAGCAGGAATGAACAGATGCCAACACCTTCCCAACCGACAAACATCATCAGGAAGTTGTTGCCAGTCACCAGCACAAACATGAATGCCAGGAACATATTCAGGTAGGCGAAGAAGCGCGCAAAACGCTCGTCACCATGCATGTAACCATTGGCATAGACATGAATGAAGGTAGCGACAAAGGAGACAAACAGCATCATCGTGACACTCAGGGTGTCTACCCGCATCTGCCAGGGAATATTCACACTGTCGCCGATGCGAACCCAATCGCGGAAAAACGATGGATCGACCACGACAGCGGTATTGTGGCTGCCTTGCAAATAACTGTAGAGGAAGAGCGCGACAATAAAAGTGAGCGCCGAAGCGGTGATCCCGATGCGGCTTGACCACTTCTCACCCAAACGTCCGCCCCAGAAAAAGTTAATGAACGCCCCTACAGCCGGGATCAATATCATTAACGGTACAAGCTGCGGAAATGTTTCCATGCAATCCTCTTTATTTTAAAACCGGAATGCCTTAGCCTTCCATCTGATGCAGTTCGTCGATGTTAATGCTTTGCTTGGTGCGGAAAATCGCGACAATCAACGCCAGGCCCACCGCCACCTCAGCCGCGGCCACGGTGATCACAAAAAAGACAAACAACTGCCCATCCAGGTTCCCCCACTGGCGGGCGAACGCCACCAGCGCCAGGTTGGCAGCGTTGAGCATCAGCTCGACAGACATGAATACCAGAATGGCGTTACGGCGCAGCAGCACGCCCAGTGCACCCAGCACAAACAGCACCACACTTAACATAATATAGGCTTCGATCTGGACCATAACTATTGCTCCACCTGAGGTTCTGCGACTGGTTCTGGCAGTTTCTCCACGCTGTTCTGACCGCTGGCTGTAACGACATCGTGGCCGGTTTGGGCGGCGATAACGCTGGTCAGCGGGCGACTTACCTTGCGACGCTCATCACGACGTTTGCGCGGCTTGTAGTCGGGCTTGTGGGTCAGCACGATCGCACCGATCATAGCGACCAGTAACAGCACCGCGACCATCTGCATCGGCAGCATGTAACGCGTGAACAATTCACGCCCGACCGAGACCGGGCTGCCAAAAGCGGGTAGCGTGCCGGTATCGAGTGAGAACGCGCGAGGACGGGTGGTGCCTTCGAAAGTCGGCTCCTGGGCCAGCACAAGAAATTCGAGCGTATCACGATCTAGCTCGAATACATCCGTATTACTGAGTGGGAACACGACCGTACCACCTTCATCAATAAACGCCCAGGTAGACATATTATCTCTGGCATTCACATCAAGTGAGTCAGATGAAGCGCCGAAAGCCACCGGCCCCAATAAGACACTTGTGTCTTCTGTGTCGAATTCCGAGCCAGTATCCGCCAGTGAAATCCCATCCTCACCGTAAGCGTTGAAGAAGCTTACGCGGGCATCGCCATCCGAAGCGACGGTGGCGAGATTGTTATCCACCAGAGCGACCTGTGGAGGGGTGCTTTCGCCATAGGCCAGGGCTGTAGTGACCGTTCCAGGCTCAAGTACGACTGTTTGTGCGACCAATGCATCCTGCGTGCCTGCCGTAAAAAGCGCCAGGTTATACTCACCTGCGGGCAGCGTCTCAAAATCGGTTGTGGTTCCATAATCAACATCGGCAGCAATGAGTTCGTTGTTGGCATACACATCAACGGGACCCGCTTCGGTAGCGAAATTCCCAATGCGCACCAGCGGCGCGCCTGAAGGCGCTATTTCAGTGGTGCTAACCTGCCCCAGTGTGATGGCAGCGACAGTAAGAAAAACTAGCGCCAGGACAACCGCCAGCGGGGTCATCCAACGAAAAAGCGAGGTTTTGCCGGGCATTCTCTCGGCACTGAGAAACATGATCACAAATAAGAACAACACCATGATCGCGCCAGCGTAGACCGTAATTTGTACCAAAAACAGGAACGGCGCATCAAGCATCAGGAACAAAAAGGCAATGCAGCCCATAACCACAACCAGGAACAGGGCGCTATGCACTGCGTTGGAGCTTAGTAGCATCGCCACAGCCGAAGCGATCGCTATAATGCCCACGATAAGAAAAAGACTTGCTTCTGTCATTCGCTTTTATCCTATCAGGAAAATGACTTTGTGGATTTTAGCGCAAATAGCGCCAGAGTCAAACCTCTGGCACTTGAGTGAATGGGGACAAAATGCCCCCATTCGTTTCCCCCTTCGTATGGAGTTTGTTAGTCCGGATTCTCCATATCCGGGATTGCCCGGTTGTACTTACCGGGTTCTACCTGCTGTGGTGTATCCTCAGCACCATCGGGTACAGGAACCAGCAGCATTTCTTTGGTAAAGATGGCGTCACGACGATCCGTGAAGCTCATGCGGTGCTCATGCCCCAGGACGATTGCCTCTGTCGGGCAGGCATCCTCGCAGTAACCACAGAAGATGCAGCGGATCATATTGATCTCGTACGTCTTGGCATAACGCTCGCCAGGACTGTAACGCGCTTCATCGGTATTTTCTGCTGCCTCTACCCAGATCGCATCCGCCGGGCAAGCAGCTGCGCAGAGTGAACAGCCGATACATTTCTCCAGGCCGTTATCATAGCGCTTAAGCTCATGACGGCCCTTAAAGCGCTCGGCAAACGGTTTTTCGATTTCGGGATACTGCACCGTCACCGGTTCTTGCAGCACGTGCTTAAATGTTGTCTGAAAACCTTTGATCACGTTCATACGGTAAGCCTCTCTCCTAGTCGCCACCAGACTGCTTGGCGGCTTGCTTCTTCTCGGTTGGTGCTTCTTCAATGGCAGTAGTTGCCGTGTCTGGCGGTTCATCCGCCAGCGTTGAGAGCTTATCCAGCCCTTTGATGAGGCTATCATAGATCACGAATGGTCCGGCCAAAATGCCGCCGACTACGTTCAACGCTGCATAACCCACACCCTGGCGCTCTCCGGTGATAATGGGGTCGAGTTCGTCTTCGTCCGTTTCGCCACGGATACCGCGCCCAAACATGAGATAAGCGCCACCGACGACGATGATGAAGAAGATGCCGCCTGCAATGCCGTAAGCAACCGGACTATCGAAAGTCTCACCAACGACAATCGACACCGCACTCCAGACCACGGCGATCAGCGCTAATGGCAGCATGATTTTCCAACCAAACTGCATCAGGCGGTCGTAACGGATGCGGGGCAGCGTAGCGCGTACCCAGATCATCCCGCACAGCAGCAAGACCACTTTGCCGATGATGACCAGTGGTGCCAGCAGCGGTACTGTATCGACGATACCGAAACCGTCATTGTAGCCACCGAAGAAAGCGACGGCGGCGACCATGCTAACCGCGATCATGCCCAGGTATTCGGCCATCATGAACAGGGCAAACTTCATGCCGCTGTACTCGGTCTGATAACCCTGAGTCAATTCCTGTTCCGCTTCAGGCAGGTCGAAGGGTGCGCGGTTGGTTTCCGCCAGCAGTGCGATCAAGAGAATAGCCGCAGCCAGTGGATTCTGGAAGACGTACCACTCCCAGATCATATTCTGGTGTTCCACGATGTCGACGATGCTCAGGCTGCCTGCCAGCAAAATCGGCACAACCATCGCCAGTCCAAAGCTCAACTCGTAGCTGATCATCTGGGCAGAGGCGCGCAGACCACCGAGGATGGCATATTTACTGTTACTGGCCCAGCCCGCCAACACAACGCCGTAGGTACCGAGGCTGGTGATCGCCAGCAGCCATAACAGGCCCACATTGGGATTAGCCAGATAGAGCGGCACCGAAAACCACACGTCGCCCAGCGATGGCGCAAACCAGGGAATGATGATGTGCGGACCAAATGGCAGCACCGCGAACAAAATCAACACTGGCACGGTTTTGAGCAGCGGCGCGATCAGATAGACCGCACGATCCACCTGGGAGGGCATCACATCTTCCTTGAAGATGAGCTTGATCCCATCCGCCAGCGGCTGCAAAAGGCCTTGCGGGCCAATACGATTCGGCCCCACACGATGCTGTAACCACGCCAGCAACTTACGCTCCAACAACGTGGTATAGGCAAAGCCGGTGAGCACGATGAAAAACATCACCAGTGAGAAGACGATGGGGTAAACAACCGAACAGCCTGCGTCGCTGTAACAATCCACCACCGTGATGTTACGGACGGAAGGATCGAAGATGAACTGAAGCGCGCCATCCAACCAGGCAAAGATCGCCGCCCAATTGACCACGATAAAGATGATCGGCGTCAAAATCAGCAGGAGAATGGTCGCTACCAGTGGGTAGGTCCGCAGGATCAGCATCAACACTGGGACCGCCAGGATGACGAAGATCAGCAACTTCGACAGCGGTTCAATCGGCGCGGTCAACACGCCGATGACTGTCAGCGCGGTCAAAATCCCGGCAATGACCAGCAGTACAGTCGGAAGAATTCGCTTTACAATATCCATAAATTAGCCTTCAACTGCTACAGCTTCACGAACTTTGCTGATTTCAGCCACGGTCAGGGTCATCGGCACGGCAGTCGTCGTCAGATGACGAGGCAGCACCACGGTGCCTGCTGGGAGGCTGGCGTCAATCTTCACCGGCACCTCAACCACAGGCCCTTCGG
>JAIOHN010000072.1 GCA_019912985.1 Anaerolineae bacterium
AAGCTGATAGCTGTTAGCGATTAGCTTTTAGCTGAAAAATAGAAACGACAGTTCATTGCTTAGCAGCATGATGGGTCAAAAAGCCAATGTCTAATATTCCTGAATTACCAGAAGATTATCGCTCTCAGCTTGCTCAAATAGATGAGCATCAACTTCGTATAATGTGGCATTGCGGCTGGTATGACGGGCCGCTGAGTGGCGTAATAGCTTACAAAGACAAGTCTCATTGGTTTGAAAGCCTATGGCAAGATGATGAAATACGGACTTATGTTGACGACCATGGCGTGGAGTGGCAGGAATGGTATAAGCGATTCTTGCTGCTGGAGCTTTCAGAAAAACAATACCAAGAGGAACTGTACTGGTACAACCTTTTCCGAGAAAAAGTAGGCACTTATTGGGATTATGATGAGTCTGGCAACCGAAAAAGAGATGGTTCTTTCAAGCCACGAGAAATGCATTCTGAATACTATGACGCTGCAAAGAATAGAAAGCCGAGGGACTTCACTAATAATGTCATTGTTGGATGGTTTGAATGGCATTGGGCAAGCGTAGAGGCTGATGAACTTGATAACTAAGTGACTATGTTCTGTTGATTTGACCCTGCTTGAACGGGGGTTGGAAAGCACTAATTTTTAATATAGCCTCCTTTAAAAATTCTTTCGACTATCGGCTTAGTAGATGGGCGACTTTTTGTTTCCAGGTGGCGGTTTAAACTGAGTTTACAGAGGATGGGTATCGTGGAGCGGTAGATCAGTTGATACCACCACAGGATAGGCACAGATGAACCAGCATTTGGGATACAAAATCGAACCGTTCAGCAGCCAGCGGCAGATGGTGGCGGCGAACATGGCCGTCGCCAGCGAGCAGAACACGATCCATCTGATGACCGAAGTGGACATCAGCGTGCCGCGCAGACTGATGGCCGACCACCGCGAACGGACGGGCGAGTCGCTGTCGCTCACGGCTTACCTCGTGACCTGCCTGGGGCGGGCGCTGGCCGATTTCCCGACCTTCAATTCGTTTCGCAAAGGCGGACAACTCGTGGTGTTTGAAGATGCGACGATCAGCGTGGCCTTCGAGCGTGAGATTGACGGCGAAAGCGTTCCAGAGCCGGTCGCGATCCAGGCGGTCAACCGGAAAACGTACCGCGAGGTCAACGACGAACTGCGGGCGTTCCAGGGGCGGTCAGGGGAGGCTCTCGGCACGGCGATGGGCACAGCCTGGGTTCGCTTCATCCCCGACTTCCTGCTGCGGGCGTTCACGCGGCTGGCGTATCGCGAGATCGGGGTATGGCAGCGGTTCGGCGTGATTGGTGTGACTTCGGTCGGGATGTTTGGCAATGGGCCGACGTGGCTCGTGCCGCTGACGAGCACCACCGTCATGGTGGCGGTTGGTTCCATCGCGAAACGCCCGACGCTGGTGGACGGAGTCTGGCAGGAGCGGGACCATCTGTGCCTGACCTTCTCGTTCAACCACGACCTCATCGACGGCGCTCCGGCGGCGCGCTTCACCAAACGTGTCGGCGACATCCTGTCGAGCGGGGATGAACTTCGCGACCTGCTGGCCTGACCCACCCGTGCGGCACGTTATCGAATTATTGTTTACCTCCCTTCCCTCATTACCTGTCATACCCCGCCGGAAAAAGGGCGTTAGATGTAACGCCCCTACAAAGCGTATGCCGAATTTCAAATGAGTTGGGTAGGCATATACAGATTAGCATACGAGTTATTTGCGCCATCGTCGTCTATACTCAGCCGCGCAGGAAAAAACCACTTTCAGTCATTCTCCAACGAGTTTTGAACAAGTCGCGAACGATGCCCGTTATAGGGGTTATGAAGGAGCGACAGCGTGCAGAATCTCAGTGAACCAGAGCTATTGAAGCTGGCGCAGTGCGGCGACCAGGACGCTTTTGCAGCATTGCAGACGCGGCTGGAGTCTCCGATGCGGCGCTTCATCTGGCGACTGATCGGCACGCAGGACGCAGAAGACGACATTGTTCAGGACTCGTTCATCGCCCTCTACCTGAACCTGGATCGAATCCAGCCGGTCGAAAACCTGCGCCCGTACCTGTTCCGAATTGTCCGCAATCGTTGTTATGATCTACTGCGTCGCAAAGGACGATTCGAATATATGTCGCTGGACGAGGAGCCTGTGGAGACATGGGTATCACTGAACGAAGCACCGATGACGGGTTCGCAGCCGGAGGAAGTGACCCACTGGCTGCTCATCCAACTCGAGGTACAACAGGCCATGGAACGGCTACCGGAGCTTCAGCGGCAAACGCTGATCCTGTACTCGGAGGAAAGCCTGTCGTACCAGGAAATCGCGGAAGCGATGAATTGCAGCATCGGCACAGTGAAGTCAAGGCTGTTCTACGCAAAAAAGACACTGCGCCAACTGATTAGCCCAGAAACGTTACAGCTTTTGGAAGCCGAGTTTCAATCAGGAGAAGAGGCATGAAGCACTATCTGTATGACAGGCAAATTGTCCTTGACCGACAGCGTGCCATCCAGAAGCGGGCGGACATGCAGCGGCTCGCGCAGATCGCACAGGTATACCGTCCCGGACTGACCGGTCGCCTCCTGATGGGATTGGGGCGATTAATGGTCGAAGGAGGGACACGGCTGAAGGCGCGTTATGAAGCGGCGAGTACGCCCGTTTCCAGTTACCAGTTGTCAGTTATGAGTTCCAATAACGTGGATTAGAAATCGTGTAGGAAACGGTTCGATATTCCGGCCTACACTGTATGCAGAGGAGAAAATCGTGGATAACGAGATGCGGCGAGAAATTCGCCAACTATTACCGGCGCTCAAGTCGCTGGCGAGTTCAACGGATCGAGCCATTACGATGCAAACGTATGGCGCGATGGGCAACATGGCGGTGAAGAGCTACCGCAACCTGCACGGGCGGCTGGTGCAACTGCTGCCGGATGACGGCTATGTCACCGACGCGCTGGCGCTGGAAGTGAACGAGTCATCGAAGGACGAGGACAAGGTGGCGCAGGTGAACCTGGCAGCCAACCAACTGGTGGAATACCTGGAAGCGCAGGTGCGGACTGCCCCGCCGCCACCACCGCGCCCCGGCTTTGCGCCGCATCCGCCGGACGCACCCGATGCGCCAGAAC
>JAIOHN010000711.1 GCA_019912985.1 Anaerolineae bacterium
ATTCAGATATGGATGAATTGTTTGGCTATGGAGACAAGGAAAAGAGCAAAGATGCAGACAGAGAGCAGAAATTGAAAGACTTCTCTATGCCTTGGGATAACTCACATGAGAAGGTGAAGAAGAGTAGAGAGGGCATGGACAAAGCATTAGACGAGACGAAGAAAACAGAGAAGCAGCGAGCAGAACAGCAGAGAAAAGACAAAGAGAAGCAAGAGAGGGATGATCGGGACCGTGAATGGTTCGAACGTGGCGGAGGCTGGGGGCGCTAATGAAGACAGGGACAGTAACTATCCGGCTGCCGATGGATAAGATAGAGCGATTGCAAGAGATATCAAAGCAGCGGGAATGCAGTGTTACAGAGCTACTGCGAGAGCCTATATCAACCTGGCTCGACCTGGGGGCTATCGGTGGCGGCGATAATCAGGAAGTGCTAGAGGCACTGGGCAAGCTGGAATCCAATGTTTTGGGTGCTCAGCAGTCTATAGCGGAGCTTGTGATTACAACCCTGAGGACTGCAATAGGAGCCAGGTACATGGCTAACAAGGCAGCCGAAAACACTGACGAAGTAGTAAGCTTCATGTCCTCAAACAAGCCGCTAGACCCGAAAGTAAAAGCCGAATGGCAAGCATTGAGAGATCAAGAATGTGAGCAGATGGCCCAGCAGTGGATAGCTATGGCCCTTGGGATTTATGACCGGCCAGAGCCCGAGAGTGGCGGCTGACAGGATTATTGACGAGTAGTACTACTTCGTACTATTATGTAGCAAGTGAACCTGTTGGGGAAAAGCATCATGAGCACAACAAAACGGCAGCTCTCATTTTACGCAGAATCCGATGTTGACCTGTATTTGTCCCTGGTCGGCATAGGCAGCAAAACCGCTATTCTGAACGATGCCATTAGAAACCGCATCATCACCGATGCAATCGTGGATCTAAACGACGGCCGCCGTCCTCAGCCCTTTGCTGCATTGAGCGATCACGAAATGGCTGAGGTTCATTCAAACCTGACCTTGGAAGAACTGAGCCTGAACGACGTTGACGATCACGTATGGGAAATAGTACGTGAGACAGCTAACCATAGTTGGAAGCAAAACACCGCACGTTATCTGGCTTTGCATCACGCTAAGTTCAAAGAGTCATTCAAGATCAAGCGGATTCGCAGTGTGGATGAATTCATGCAGCAAAACCCGGCCGCTAAGACTAATACCTAGTTTGAGAATCACGACCGGCTATCTTGGCCAAGTACGGGTCCCGAAGTAGAAATCAACAGAAAATTCACCCGTTTTGGGGCTATCAGTCTTATTTAGACAGCACTATACTTCCTGGTTTCACTGATAAGGAGATCGTCGAAATGTCAATCATAATGATCCTGATTCTCATCATTCTATTGGCTTTTCAGCCAGCATTTGGAAAGACTGGCTCCGAAAATGTATTCAAAATACCAGTTGTAGAAATAGACGCGAATATAAGTAGAGGCTTTAGTGATCCAACACCATCTGATAAGGCTTTTATTCTGAAACACCCATCAGCAGTGAGCTTGAGTGTATTCGATTTCTTGAGAGGGAAATGGCTTATGCAAGAAGGCGAACAAATAATTCAAGAGACTTGGGACACTAGCAATAACAATGCAAAGTTAGGTACCAGGCTAACAGAAAGGAACGGAACAAATTCTCCAGTTTACGATTTTTATGTTGAGGCTAGCCAGAAAACCAAAGGGAAGGAAGGCACAGAATCAACCATACGAATTCGTAGGTTTGGACAAAACTCGACGAATATTGATCCGGTTGAGAAGAAAAGTGTTCTAGCTCGTGTAAGAGACTATTCTCATAACAGCCTTAGACTTGAAATCACAAATGACCCATATAAAATGACGTCTTTAACTTATACACTTCTGGATTCAGAGCAACTCGAGTTAATAGAAGAATACTCGACATCGAAAACTAAAAAATACTTGTTTAGCAAAGTCTATTGATGCAAATTCGAGGTACCCCTAGTGGGCGACAGCATGGATTTCATACTATATTCATGAATAGATTGAGATTTAGAAAAAAGAGCCAGACCCAAGCCTGGCTCAAAAAACACATCATTTATTCAGCTTGTTAGGGGATGCAATCCCAATTCGTGCCACCAATGCTACCATTCGGATATGAATATGGTGAAGGGGACACACCAGGTACTTCACCGTATCTATGCAAAGACCGCAGAAGAGTCATTGTACAGGAAAATTTTCCGTCGGAGAGTCCGAAGTAACTGGCTAACCCGTCCTGTCCACCATCTGCATTACCAGACACTTGGGCAGTAACTTCGGCCCAGATTTCCTTAGATTCAAGGAAGATATCTGGGAACGCTGCTTCAAGAACCTCTTGATTAGAAAAGCCACTGTACTTTGCTACGAGACTCGTACCACTTCCGTTTGAAGTACAAATCCAATCTTGATCACTATCCTTCTTACCCCTGAAGAGTAGACCAGTGTTACTGCACGCCGTGTACAATTCCAAATTCTCCCAGTCCTTAGCGATCATGTCAGTCATGGTTGTGGAATCAGATGCTCTTACCGTACCAGAAAGCTTGCTTTGGTAGATAAAGTCAGTCTGGTGGCCAGTTTCATGAACGGCAAGATTGCCTCGATATGTAGTATTTCCAGCCGGACTCAGTGTCTCAATGAAGACGACACTGTATAAGGGTGCCAGGGGAGTGCCACCATAAGCAGTGAAGGCAGGAGTACTATCGTAGGGTGGATCATTAAGAACAGGATAGCTTCGTTCTGCCAAATAGGTTTGGTATTCGTCCTTATCTTGAAAAACGAAAACTTGAGGAAGGTATACGTCCAATGGATGGTTGGGACTGGTTGTGTAAGCATCGATCATCCATCCCCGAAAGCCATACAGTGAGGAAGCAATGCTGTTCGCATTTCCAGCAGAGACACTTCCACAGTATTGGGTATTTCCGTTATAGGGCCATTTACTGTTAGCAGACCCTCCGACAGTCACATTTGTACAGTTGATTGTGTATGCATGTGCTGCCGGAGCGGCGAGGGTGAAGAACCCGGCGGCAAGTGCCAGGGCTCCGAGTATTGAAATTGCTCGTTTCATATGTGTTTCTCCGTTTGTTGAGTTTGGGTTTGTCATTCACACCGACCAAAAGCCCGAGAACAAGACCACCTGCTCCACCTGAACAGCTTTCGCTGCTTTATGGGCTTCTTGGTTCAGTTCTCGATTCGGTTACTGGGTGGTTATTTTCGGTCTTCAAAAGCGGGCGTTAAATGACTCCCCACCACTAACAAACAGCACAGCGGTTTCCTAATCCTGGTGCCCGTAGTGCTTAACAAACATTTCGAAACAAAAACATCTCAATCCCTCTAGAGTTTTTTGATTTCGTGATTGTGCAACATAAGTTCGTAAAGCCAAGCCCTGCTTGGCTCACCCAGGTGGGTGATAATCCGCTTAGCGCTAACCAGGCACTATTAACGGTGGCTCATCTAGAGAATGGAAGCCCGTTCACTAAAATTCGGGGAGGTGGAGCCGACAACTCTACCTGCCTTTACCTGCGCTCCATTATCCCAGCGAAGGGAATCACCCTGCCGAGAGCAAAAAATCACCTCTGAGAGCCTTCTGGGGGTATATAACTATGGGCTTCTGTCTTGAGGTGTTCGACAGGGTGGCAAGAGATTCCACAAGTGGTAGCGATGGCAGCGACCGGACCGGTGACGGTAAGGCCGGGCAGCTCGGCAAAGTCATCGAAGGCGCTTCGCAGTCATCCATGAACGAGGTGCTTGACGCCTGGGGGCCGCCACCAAAGAATAATTCGATCTCCGGAGAGAAACCCGAAGACAGCTATCAGGTTGAGAAACATGGCGAGCACGGCGAAAAGCTCTTGATAAAAGCTGGTGTGGAAAACCAGATGCAAGAAAGCCTGGATACAAACCAGATCGGGATGATGGCGATCCATGGCCACCCGGTCGCCCAGGCTGGCGCGGAGATGCTTAAGACACCTGCCGCTCAGGACAAGGAAGTACGAGACGGCATCAAGCGAGACATCAGCAGTGTACTGGGAGACTGGTTTAAGGAGCGCTTTCATGATGTAACCAATGTGGTCTCTGGCTTCGACAAGTGGGTTACTTCTACTTTGAATGTCCAAAATCTTCGTAATTTTGGAGAAGGCATAAGAAAAGCCGCTTTCGGTCATTCTGACCAGAATCAGGAGCCGGCCAAAATCACCGGAAATATGGAAAACTTCCATCTCAAAGGCGTTGAGAGCCCCCAGGACCTGGCCGCATATGGAGTCAGTACAACAGTGGGAGCAGCAAAAGCCCTTAGCCACGCAGCTCCATTACTGACCCCTCAGGGATTTGCAAAAGCCAACCACGACTTGGCAGAAGGCGGCCGAGAAGCCATTAATAATGCTGGTGAATACTACGGCGAGCATGGAATATCTAAGCTGCCTGCCGATACTGCTGATGCCACCAAAACAGCATATAATCGCCTCAGTCAATGGTCGGCAGACCGTATGCAGATGGAACCAGCCGAACGGGGGGATATTACAGGAACAGCTATGGCAACAATATTTCTGATAGCTGGAACCCGAGAATTAATTGATGAAAATGGCTTGGCCAGAAGGCTTGGAGTTGGCATCGATGACGTTGCCGGAATGTCTACTGAGGAACTGGAAGCCCGAGGAATCAACAAGGTTTTTGATAATGAAATCACTCGGCAAAGCGTAAATGAGAAGGTTTCCAATTATTTGTTCAATCGAGAAAATCCCCGTGGATGGTCAAAAGGTGAGTGGTTTCGCAAGTCACTAGGCTTTGAGGCAGACAATTCTAGCCATCGGCAGATGCTCGAAAAACAAATCCAATTCAATCCGAAAACAGCTCAATTCGGCAAGGATACTGAGTATGGAGTCAGGTACAAACAAGAAATATCGATTACCGGTCCGAATGGTCGGACTATTGACGGCGTTAGAGCGGTTTGGCAGTGTGATGTTGATACTAAAAACATTCGTCTCATCACACTCATGCCACCGCGCAATTAAGGACAGGAGCCTATTTCCGATGTTCAATCAATACCAGGAAGTCGAGTTGTCACATGACATGATGTCTGATGAACTGCTGGGAGATCCCATACAACTGAAAGAAGGACAGAAAGGTGTGATTGTTGAAATCCACACCAGTAAAGGTGTCCCGTATAGAGGATACGATGTTGAATTTTTTGACGATAATGGAAACACAGTCGCAGTAATGATTGTCAAAGAGGAAGATATCAGACCGACCGGTAAGAGTCATGCTCAAAAAACTGATCCTGCTTTCCGAAGCGAAGAGAGAAAGGACTCAGCTACGGCTTAATGAAATCAGGTCTGAATGAGTCCCCCAATATAGGAATGGGTATAGAAAAGTCACCGCCGGTAGAATCATCACTTTATCAGTCGTTCTAAATAAAATCCTGTAAATCTTTGTGCCGCAAGGCTTTCGATATATCTAGCGGCCATATGAAACATATTGAACCTTATCGGACGCGCTTGATTACCGGTAGATCTCTTGATGCTGATCCTTGCCGCCTGTCAGGTTTTCGGGACTCCTGGGGGGTCGTCAAAATGGGGGTGCTCGCCCTATACTCTTCCCTATGAATGACACCGCCCGTGATTACCAGATTGATGACCCCGCCCCTACCGATGGTCTGGATGACTTCTTCTGTGAGGGAGGCTCAGAGGCCCCCCAGGAAGGGGATACCCAGGGCCTCCCTGTAGAGAAAGCCGCCAAGATCCTTGGTATTTCACAGAGAACTGTTCTTAAACGTCTAAGAAAAGGATCTCTGGCTGGATTTAAAATCTCCACCAAATTTGGAGAGAAATGGGTGGTGAGCCCCGAGGCCATCCCCCAAGATTCAACAATTCCTCTTGATGTAGAAGAAGAACCTGTAACAGCTTCGACCATATCTGTTTGTGAAACGACGAATGATGAGCCTCTCGCAGGGGATACCCTGGGGCCTCCCAGTGAGGGGCTCTCCGGTGCTCCCCTGGAGATACCCTCTGTCGCCCTGTCTTATGAGCAGAGATCCACTGATTCGGCTGATATGACTAGCCGAATACTCGACATGCTAGAGCAACAATCGAAAGAGCTTCAGGCCGCGAATTGGCGAAATGGTCATCTTGAAACTCGTGTACAAGACTTGGAATCTCAACTGGTTTCGAAGAGCGAAGAAATCAAGCTCTTGATGGACTCACAGCATAAATCTGGCAAGTGGGCTCGATTCAAAGCCTGGTTTTTCGGGCAGTAGCGATCTTTTCTGTTTTCAACTATATTATTCTGGCCGGTACTACATGCGGTGGTATCGAATGTATATCTGGTGCATATTTCGAGCTTGGAGGGATAAGCCTGAAAACAAGAAATCATCAGCACTAACTGATGAATCATGTAAATCCTAAACCGGATTCGGGTTCTAAATTCAGTGGGTGTTTCATCAACAAGGTTGGCTGCCGGGTTTTTGAAACTGCTCAAAGGATATAGGACTAGATTCTGTTCGTCAAGCTCGCCTAAATCAAGAAAGGGCGAAGGAAAACGGCTAAAACAGCAATCTTGGAGCCTATAGAGCGGCCAAGAGATCTAGCAGAAAGAAAAACTAATTTTCAGTCACTGACACCGGAAGCAGTGGCGAAGTATTTCTTATCGATATACCCTCACCGGCAGGCATTCATCTGGAAAGGCTTGGAGGATAAGAACTGGCGGAAGTCTACTAGCCAGTTGAGAGACCATCAGATCATGGGAGTGATCTCCGATGGCGGGCGTGGGCTGGTTCGCGGGTGCTATTTCGGGGAGCTTACAAGATTCGCCGTCCTGGATATTGACCAGGGCAGCAAGTACCACAATCCGGCCGAGCTCATGGAGCTAACGGGCAAACTAGGTAGACTCGGATTGACCGTAACCCCATATCAGAGCAGTGATTCAGGCGGCTGGCACCTGTATCTATTCTTCGATGACTGGGCCGAGTCGGAAGAGGTCAGCCAGACATTAAGAAAGTGGCTAAGGCTGGAAGGTTACGAGATCAAAGGCGGAGTCCTGGAAGTATTCCCGAGTGGGTGCGCGCTGAGATTGCCCTTACAGCCAGGCTTTGCATGGCTCGAGTCTCAGGGTGTTGTAATTTGTCGAAGAGAAAAAATCAATAAAACCGAGGCGGTAGCCTCGTTCCTTACTGACCTTGAAAGTAATGCTTGCTCCTGGACCGAAGCAAAAGACCGTATGGAGAGCGAGAAAGGCGCTCATCACGTCGCCGGCGCCGGCAGCGTCCAGGAGCATCAAAAAGCCATCGATTTAGAGGGTTTTGAGAAGCTCTGGACTAACGGCCAGATTCAGGAGCGGATAGAAGAAGCCCGCTATTACCTCGATCACGGCTTGCAGAAACAAGGACAAAGACATGATGCGATTTACGCGATCGAACACTTGCTATGGTACGGAGATGCCGATCGAGGCATCCCAAACCTGGCAGGAGGCGAGAACGACAGCAGGCGGGAGCAGTTTTTAAGAGACTGGTTGGAAGCTAATCACAATGGCAAGTGTCGGCATGTGAATCGAGGCAATTGGCGGCTGCTGGAAGGTCATATAAGGCGGGCGTGTTCATGGAGAGGTAGCAATCACCAGTCCGCCTATGAAAAGACCCCGTATGCAATTACGGAACGCTCAACAGACGCCATGATCAGACTGACGAAGACGACCCGGCATGTGTGGAGACCGGAAGACCTAGCGAGAGCGAATCAGAAGAGAGAGAAAGAAGCTCGAGCAAAAATCCGTGAGGCACTCGAGCAGTTTCAGAGCCAAGGACGCAAGGCGACTGTCAAGGGACTTGCTCTTGCTTCCGGTTGTGATCGAAAGACCGTAAGGAAACATTCGGATATCTATGGGATATGTCTTTCAGGGTTGTCAAAGTGGGGAGGCGATAAAGATCCTCTTGGGGGGGCTGTTCCCTCTTTGAAAGTTCCGGTGTTTGTCGATCAGCCTGAATCTGGTTTTTTGTCCGAAGAAAAAAAATTAGACCCTCCGATTGAGAGTGAGACACCCGGCCTGGATGGTTCATCAGCGGTAGCCCCCCTTCCATCCTGCCTGGCAGACGAGCCTATCAGAGCGCCCCAGTGTCAAACCCATGACTTGGAGGCTTGGCTAATCGGTTTGACACCGGGACCCGAGCGCCCTGATATTCAGGCAGGAACGGCAGGGTGTGCGGGGGGGATTGTTTTATGCTTTCCGGCGCGGTCTGTCCCGGACGGTGTTGATCTTTCCGGCTCAGTGGTTGATGACTCGGGATTGCCTGGTTGGGTGCCGTCGCATCGAGCAGATCGGGCTGGTATTGTTTGTTTGTCTGGTCAGTGTTTGTTTCTTTCGAGACGTACAGACGGCAATTGCGAACATACAAGCCCCAGACCGGAGAGGCCAGGCCAGATCGAGGGCCCGGAAAGTATTACAACTAATTCTGTAAACGATAGCTCAGTAAGGCGTTTACAGAATTTGACGCCCCCTCACAAGCCGGGAAGAGGGGGCGTGCTAGGCGGTTGTAATCACTGTACACAGTGTAACTACAAGAGGTTTGAGGATTTCGATTACAGGAGGGTCCGAGGACCGCCGCTGGTTGTAATACAGCATGAATAGAGCGTTTTACGCACCTTTGATGGTATTTTTGCTGTAGATTTCAGATGTCGGCTGTGGAATGCCCGACCTTAAAACCTAGAGTGTACGGGCTGTACACGGAATGACCGGGCGTGATGGCTGCGGAAATTCCCTGGAGCCTGCAAAAGAAGGCGAAGTCTGTACACGCCCATCTATGGTATCTTTATAGATACGAGCCTTCGCTTGCAACGCGAAAGCCGTAAGGCAAGATGAAATTAGCTGGCTCGTATCTGTGGATACTCGCGCTAATAAGTGTGTACAGTTTGGCACACTACAGAATGATAGCAAAAAATACTTGGCGCAGAGCTTAAAAGATAATCAGATACTTGTATTCAAGGTTGGCACAATGACGAAGAAAAAACGAGAGTATAACCCGAGAGTCGAGACCAGGCTAGCGAAAGCAGACTTTCAGAGACTTGACGATCTGGCGAATCTGGAAGGGGTAAGTAAGTCCCAGGTGGTTAGAGATGCCGTGCTCTGGTACATGGAGCACAAAGACGAGGTCAGAGCGAAGCCGAGAGAGGCAGAGATAGCCAAAGCAATTGGCGAGATGACTAACCGAGTGTGCGCAATGCTAGCGAGGCAGGGTGCAACCATCGGGACATTGTATGAGCTGACTTGGCGAGGTCTGCCGGATAACGAAGAGGCGAGGAAGTCATTTCACTCAGCCGTCCATGCAGCTAAGCAGCGGATGAGAGGACAGCTAGAGAAGGATGAAAAAGCCCTGGCTGAGAAGATGAAAGACATAGTTGCACCATGGTAGTAGTCAGGCATAGCTATATCGGAAGACGAGGAAGCGGAGGCCAGGCCAAGGCAATCGGCAAGGCCCTGGCGCACGTCAAATATATCGAGCATCGCCCAGGGCCAGACCGAGAAGAAGGCGGGCGAGAAATATTCAGCGATACAGAAGACCGGGTGAAAGGCTATGAGGTGCGCAAAGAGATCCGAGAGATAGGCAATCAGCGGGTGACCGTGCACAAGCTGACACTTGCTCCGGAGATAAATCCAGAGGACAAGAAAGCCTTCACCCGTGAAGTAATGAGCGAGCTTGGAAGGACGAAGGGACACGATCTGAAGTGGTACGCAGTAGAGCACAACAACACAGATCACCATCATGTTCATGTGGTCGTGATGGGCAAAGACCGGCATGGAATCGACGTTAAGATAGACCTGAAGGATATAAACAAAATCAAGGAGTATGGTGATCGATATCTGGAAAGGGAGCACCCGAGAGAGTTAGAGCGAGCAAGGGAAGAACGAGAGAGGCAGAAGGACGCCCGGCGCCGGGAGTGGGAGAAGGCACGAGAACAAAGAGAAAGAGGCGGTCTTGAGCTTCCCTGGATGCACAAGAAGATCATCAGAGAGCAGCTAGAGCCCTATGAGAAGTGGCGGGAAAAGCAAGACGAGAAGGAGAAAGAGAAGGACCGAGCCAGGGAAGAACACAAGCTAGAAAAGAGCCGAGACAAGATCGAGGCCATGGGTAAGGAGTGGTCGAAAGCCAACAGCCTAAAGGAATTGCGAGGCTTGAACGAGCGACTATGGGACAACTTCGACGAGCGCATATCGAAAGCAGATTACAAGAAACTAGGCTCCTGGATTACAGACAAGGAGCGGGAAGTAGAGCGCAGACAGATTGAGAAAGAACTAGAGAAACAACAGGAAGGCAAGGAAGCACGGGATTATTTCGAGTATGAGGGAGAGCGATACAACAAGAAAGACCCTTACAAGAAGCTATCGGGACTGGCTCAGGAACTGCGACAGAAAGACGAGAAGCTACCTTATGATGACTACCAGAAACTGAGGGGATGGATTGAAGACCGGGATAGGAACCGGTGGCAGGGAGCATTAGAGAAAGGGCTATCACAAGCAAAAAGAGAGATGAGGACACCTGAAAGACCAAGAACTACCGAGGTGGCCGGTGGACAAATGATAGATCCTCTGCAAGAGCATATGATGAGGAATCCAGTTGTGGGCTTGTTTATGATCCAGGCCGGGCTTGCCAATGAACTGGTTCGGTCGATTGAATTGACCGACAAGCGAGACCTTCTGAAAGAGAACCGAGAAGAGATAGAGAAGGGCTTGAAGGAGCTTTCCGAGAAGGATAGAGAC
>JAIOHN010000712.1 GCA_019912985.1 Anaerolineae bacterium
TCGCGCGAAATCTACAAACTGACGGAAAAGCAGGGCGTTGATGTCGTCGTGGACAATGTCGGTCAGGCGACCCTTGGGGACAGCATCCGTGCGGCGAAGATCGGCGGGCGCATCCTCATTGTCGGCAACACCAGTGGGCCAAAGTACGAGCTCGACATCCGCTATATCTTCGGCAAACATCTCAGCATCATCGGCAGCACCATGGGGCCGCATCAGGATTACATCAAGGTAATGAACCTGATCTTCAACGGTCAGCTTCAGCCAATCATCGACAGCGTGCTGCCGCTTGACCAGGCGCGAGAAGCCCAGCAGCGCCTGGAAGCATTTGACTCATTTGGCAAAATCGTGCTGGAAATTGAATAATACTCAGGGGCGAGTGGTTCTCGCCCCTGGTCACCAAACTACACTTCATCACGTCTTGTGGATGCACTTAAGGAGATATGCATGAAAAAATGTTTTTGTTTTTTTGTCTTACTGGTATTAATCACACCCGTAGCCTGGGCGCAGGAAAACACGTCCACGCCGACCGCACCGCCAAGCACGGAATTGACTCGCACTTCTACCCCCACACCGGAGGAGACTATGCTGGATGAAAAATGGATGTTGGTCTGGGAAGACGATTTCGATGGCGAAGAAGGTGACCCGATCAACGAGGAAAACTGGACCTGTGAGATCGGCGGCCAGGGTTGGGGCAATCGTGAGTGGGAATATTACACGGACCGCCCAGAGAATGTCTCGCTCAATGGCGAAAGTCTGCTGGTGATTAACGCGCAGGAAGAAGAGGATTTCAGCGAAGGCCGCTGCTGGTATGGCAATTGCAAATACACGTCCGCCCGCTGCATCACCCATGATAAATTCGCCGTCACCTATGGTCGCATCGAAGCGCGTATCAAGGTGCCGTTCGGCCAGGGGATCTGGCCTGCGTTCTGGATGCTTGGCGAGAATTTTGGCGAAGTCGGCTGGCCCAATTCCGGTGAAATCGACATTATGGAATTTATCGGGCGTGAGCCAAAGACGGTCTATGGCACTGTGCATGGCCCGGGTTATTCTGGTGCCGATGGTGTGAGTGGCAACATCGTCCTTGAGGAAGACATCTCCGACGATTTCCATGTGTTCGCTATTGAATGGGAGCCAGAGGAAATCCGCTGGTATCTGGATGGTGAAGAGTATCATCGTGTCACACCGGCCTCCCTGCACGGCAGCGAGTGGGTGTTCGATCATGATTTCTTTATCCTGCTCAATCTGGCCGTGGGCGGCAACTGGCCGGGTTATCCTGATGACACCACCATCTTCCCGCAGCAGCTGCTGGTCGATTACGTCCGTGTTTACCAGCAGGCCGAGACGGCTAACAAATAATGAAACGAATCCAAGTGCAGGATGATTGACGATACCCATAACGAGCGCCACGCGTTTACCTTGCGTGCGGTCGCTGACCGCGCAGGTGTGCAACCAATCAAACACCTTATGCGCCAGCCGGGGATGAGTGCCATCTACCGGCTGACCATTTATTATCATGACCGGCGAGCGCGTGATACCGTGGCGACGCTCAGTTATGTAATCGGCCAGGAGATCACCCTGGCAGTGGCCTATGATGGCCTGTTCCATCACAAATCCATCCTGCACCGGATTTCATCCGAACGTTATCAGGATTTTGTGTTGGCCCTGCGCAAACCACGTTTCGATAAACTGCCGGACCAGCCATATTTGCCTAATTATGGCAGCGACCTGTGGATGATCGAGCGTGCGGCGGGGTCGTTCATCAAAGGCGTGATCGTCGCGCCACAAACCGCTGCTGATGACTACGCGCAGCTCTGCGCAGTGATCCAAACGTATCTACCAGAAGCCTTCAGGGAGGTGAAGTGAGTTACCAAGAAACCGAAGTTAAGCTCTACATTCCCGATCACAGCGCCATCGAAGTGCATCTGAACCAGCTTGGTGCAGAGTTGACCGCGCCCCGGGTCCTCGAATACAACGTACGCTACGAAAATGCCGACGAAACACTGACGGCAAATGGTATTGTGGTTCGTCTGCGTCGTGATTCACGCGCCCGCCTGACTTATAAAGAAGGTGGCACCGTCAACAACGATGTGATCAGCCGCTACGAAGCCGAAGTCGAAGTCAGCGACTTCGATACGATGGATACCCTTCTGGACAAACTGGGTTATCACCGGGCAATGACCTACGAAAAATACCGCACGACTTATGAACTCGACAACGCGGAAATCGTGCTGGATGAGATGCCCTACGGTAATTTTGTCGAGATTGAAGGCGATGCGGACACCATCCACTCTTTGCTCCAACAGCTCGATCTCGATGAAGCCACACGCTACGGGGCCAGCTATACAAAACTGTTCGAGCGTGTCAAACGCCATCTCGGACTCACATTCCGCGATCTCACCTTTGGCAATTTTGAAGGCATCGAAGTGCCGACCAGCGCTTTTGATGCTGATTAATCCCACTCACCTCCAGCATCACCAACACAGCGGTTTCCAGCGCCGATGTAATATGTCGAAACAAGTTCGCCATCGGTTTTCAAAAATGCGTTACTATAGAATCACAACCACTTGGACAAGGTAAATCAGGACGGTATATGACCATCTCCGACAGCACCAAACTTCAATCCGCCAAACAGGACTGGGAAGCGAACAAAGTCGATCCCACGCTCAAACGCTTTCCTGAGCGTAAAGAACAGTTCACCACATCTTCTGATATCCCGGTCAAACGCCTGTACATGCCCGACGATGCACCGCTGGACTATGAAGCCGATCTCGGTTTTCCGGGTGAATATCCGTTTACGCGCGGTGTCCAACCCACCATGTATCGCGGGCGTTTCTGGACGATGCGCCAGTATGCGGGCTATGCGACCGCAGAAGAATCCAACGCGCGTTATCGTTACCTGCTGGAACAGGGGCAAACAGGGCTTTCCGTCGCGTTCGACCTGCCAACACAGATCGGTTACGATGCTGATGATGCGATGGCCGAAGGCGAAGTCGGCAAGGTGGGTGTCAGCATCAGCAGCGTTCACGATATGGCGCGCCTTTTCGACCAGATTCCGCTCGACAAAGTCTCGACCAGTATGACGATTAACGCCCCAGCGGCGGTCCTGCTGGCGATGTATATCGCAGTCGGCAAGCGTCAGGGGGTGGAACCGAACAAGCTGCGCGGCACCGTGCAGAATGACATCCTCAAGGAGTACATTGCGCGCGGGACCTACATCTATCCGCCCAAGCCCTCGATGCGCCTGATTACGGACCTGTTCGCTTACTGTAAAACAGATGTGCCGCGCTGGAACACCATCAGCATCAGCGGCTATCACATCCGCGAGGCGGGCAGCACGGCTGTGCAGGAAGTGGCGTTCACGCTTGCCAATGGCATCGCCTATGTCGAGGCAGCCATTAAAGCGGGATTGGATGTCGATGACTTCGCGCCGCAGCTTTCGTTTTTCTTCAACGCGCACAACAACTTCCTTGAGGAAATCGCCAAATTCCGGGCGGCGCGAGTCCTATGGGCACGGATCATGCGCGACCGTTTCAAAGCGCAGCAGACCGAGAGTATGCGCCTCAAGTTCCACACGCAGACCGGCGGCAGCACCCTCACCGCCCAACAACCGGAGAACAACATCGTGCGCGTCGCCTTGCAGGCCCTGGCGGCGGTTCTGGGTGGCACACAGTCGCTGCACACCAACAGCATGGACGAAGCCCTCGCCCTGCCGACCGAGCAAGCGGTGCAGGTCGCGCTGCGCACGCAGCAGGTGATCGCCCACGAAACAGGTGTGGCAGACAGCATCGACCCGCTGGCAGGCAGCTACATGATCGAGTCACTGACGCAAGAGATTGTCGAGCGGGCCAGTGATTACATCCGGCAGATTGATGATCTTGGCGGCGCATTGGCGGCTATCGAGCAAGGTTTTATCCAGAACGAAATCCAGGATGCGGCTTATGCTTACTTGCAAAGTGTCGAAAAAGGCGAGCAGATCATCGTCGGCGTGAACAAATTTATGGCAGACGAAGAGCGTGAGCCGGATTTACTACGCGTGGACCCCGCCATCGAAGCATCGCAGCGTCAAAAGCTGGCTGACCTCCGCGCCAACCGCGATCACCAGCGGGTGACCGAACTGCGCGGACATCTGGCGGATACGGCTAAAGGCAGTGGTAATCTTATGCCGCTGTTCGTGGAATGTGTGGAGAATGATGTCACACTGGGGGAGATTTGCCATACGTTGCGCGATGTCTTTGGAGAATACCGTCCATCCGTGAGTATTTAGCGCAGGGATATATGCCGATAATGCTTAAACATGAGCATGATTACATCGAACATGAGTGATATAAAATACCCCTGGTGGCTGATCCTTCTGGCCGCGGCATTGACATTATTCCAGCTTACAAGCGCCATCCGTGTGCTGCAAATTCCACCGGCGGTCAGCGCTCACGTCAGCCTCCTTCCCGCGCTGGAGTTCATTGCAGGTATGCTGTGGGCGTTGCTTTTTGGTTTTGGAACCGCTACCCTTGTGCAGGGCAATATCCGCGCGCGTCGCTACATCGCTTGGGTGTTGTTGGGGTTTATACTCTATAGCACAGTTCGTCTGCTCATTTTTGCGCAATCAGACTATGATCGGCAGCGCTTGCCATTCCTAATCGTATTGACCCTGTTCATTTCGGCTATTCCGGTGGTGTACCTGCTGCGCCGCCCAAATAACGGAGAAATTTGATATGGCAGTAGTAAACCACCAGGTGAACGAGAAAATTGAAGATTTACGCGCCAAACGCGCTGAAAGTCAGGCGGGCGGCGGCGAAACACGCATCAAACGCCAGCACGACAGCGGGCGCAATACAGCCCGCGAACGTCTGGATATTCTGCTTGATCCTGGCAGCTTCCGTGAATTGGACGCATTCGTCCGTCATCGCGAACATGACTTTGATATGCAGAATACGCGCCCATTGGGCGACAGCGTGATCGTCGGTTGGGGGACTGTGGATGGACGGTTGGTGTATGTCTATTCGCAGGATTTCACCGTCGTCGGCGGCTCATTGAGTGAGGTGCACGCCAAGAAGATCTGCAAAATCATGGAGATGGCGCTCAAAACCGGCGCACCTGTGATCGGTCTGAACGACAGCGGCGGCGCGCGTATCCAGGAAGGTGTGGACAGCCTGGGTGGGTTTGCGGATATTTTCCTGCGTAACACCCTTGCCAGCGGTGTCGTGCCGCAGATCAGCGTGATTATGGGGCCGTGTGCTGGTGGTGCTGTGTACAGCCCGGCGCTCACTGACTTCACGCTGATGGTCAACAAAACCAGTTATATGTTTATTACCGGGCCGGACGTGGTCAAGCAGGTCACACACGAGGAAGTGAGCTTTGAAGACCTCGGTGGCGCTTCCGTCCATGCCAGCCAAAGTGGTGTGTGCCACATGGTTGGCGAAAATGAGACGGAAACACTGATGCTGGTGCGTGAACTGCTCAGTTATATGCCGCAGAACAACATGGAAGATGCGCCCTTTGTCCCGACCACCGATGATCCGCTGCGCGCCGATGTTGAGCTTGATTCACTCGTGCCGGATAATCCTAACAAGCCTTACGATGTCAAAGATGTGATCAAGCGCGTGGTGGATGATGGTCACTTCCTGGAAATTCACGAAGAGTATGCTGAGAATATTGTGGTGGGTTACGCCCGCCTGGGTGGGCATAGTGTCGGCATCGTCGCCAACCAGCCGATGGTGCTGGCTGGTGTGCTCGATATTAAAGCCAGCGAGAAAGCCGCTCGCTTTGTCCGCACCTGTGATGCTTTCAATATCCCTATCGTGACCTTTGTCGATGTGCCTGGCTACCTCCCCGGCACCGAGCAGGAGCACAATGGCATCATCACATCTGGCGCGAAACTGGTTTATGCCTACTGCGAAGCCACCGTCCCCAAGTTGACCGTGACGATGCGTAAATCCTATGGTGGTGCCTACTGTGTCATGAGCAGCAAGCACCTGCGTGGGGATCTCAACCTGGCCTGGCCGACCGCCGAGATCGCGGTGATGGGGCCAGAAGGTGCGGTTGAAATCATCTTCCGCCGTGAACTCAAAGACGCGGACGATCCAGTGGCACGCAAAGCGGAGCTGGCTGCCGAGTATCGCAGCAAATTCGCCAGCCCCTACGTCGCTGCTGAACGCGGCTTCATTGACGACATCATCGAACCACGCGACACACGCGCCCGGCTGATTAATGCGCTTGAAGCTTTCCAGAATAAACGCGACGTAAACCCGCCGAAAAAACACGGCAACATCCCACTATAAAGGGACGATAAATATGCCTGAACAAACAAAAATCAACAAAGTTCTGATCGCCAACCGTGGCGAAATCGCCGTTCGTATCATCCGTGCCTGCCGTGACCTGGGTATTCCCACCGTGGCGGTCTATTCCAGCGCTGACCGCGCCGCGCTCCATGTGCGCTATGCTGACGAAGCAGTCAATATTGGGCCACCTTCGGCACGCGAAAGTTACCTGCGTGGGGACAAGATCATCGAGGCGGCTCGTAAAACCGGCGCAGACGCCATCCACCCGGGCTACGGCTTCCTGGCGGAAAACGCCGACTTTGCCCAGATGTGCCAGGATTCCGGGCTGATCTTCATCGGCCCCACGCCCAGTGCCATCGCCACCATGGGCGATAAGCAGGCAGCGCGGACACGTGTGCGCCAGAACAACGTGCCGCTGGTACCCGGCACTGAAGCCGGGATGCGCGATGAGGACTTGCAGGGTGCCGCTGCAAAAATCGGCTACCCGGTGCTGATCAAAGCTGTCGCTGGTGGTGGTGGCAAAGGCATTCGTAAGGTTGAAAACGAAAAGGAATTCGCTGAAACACTGGCTACCGCCCGCCGTGAGGCGGAAAGTGCCTTTGGCAACGGCGATGTCTACCTGGAAAAATTCCTGGTGGGCGCACGTCACATCGAGTTTCAAATTCTGGCGGATCAGCATGGCAACACCATTCACCTGGGCGAACGTGAATGTTCCATCCAGCGCCGCCACCAGAAGCTGGTTGAGGAAGCGCCGAGCGTCTTTCTGGATGACAAGCTGCGTGAGCGCATGGGCAATATGTCGATTGCCGCTGCTGAGTCCGTTGATTATGTCAACGCCGGGACCATCGAGTGGATTGTCGATGAGGATAAGAACTTCTACTTCCTGGAGATGAACAC
>JAIOHN010000713.1 GCA_019912985.1 Anaerolineae bacterium
TACTAGCCCACTCAAGTGGAAGTTATCTTGCGAATATAACGGCCTACCACTTTCTAATAGAAAGCGGCATACTAAGTGTGTAGCGCTCTACAAAAAGTCTCACCGATCAGCAAACAGGAGGTCATCTATTCATGAGTGAATTTGTGATTACGATTTTGCGCGTAAAACTCATCAATATATGCCCTGTTGAAAGTGGAGAAGGTAAATAACTATGGCGAAAAAACCGATTATTCTAGCGGTCGATGACGAAACCGATGTACTCAGCGCAGTCGAATTAGATCTCCGGCATAAATATAGCGAACATTACCGCATCCTGAAAGCATCGTCAGGTGAACTAGCCCTTGATCTGTTGCAAAGGATAAAGGATCGTAATGAGGCCATCGCCCTATTTTTGATTGATCAGCGTATGCCCCGAATGACGGGGATCGAACTCCTTACGCAGGCAGTGACCCTATTTCCAGACGCAAAACGTGTGTTGCTGACCGCCTACAGCGACACCGAGGTTGCCATCCGCGCGATCAATGAAGTTCGCCTGGATTACTATCTGACCAAACCCTGGGACCCGCCAGAAGAACAACTTTACCCAATGCTGAACGATCTGCTAAGCGATTGGCGGGCAAACTATCAGCCGGAATTTGAAGGGGTACGCGTGATTGGCACTCGCTGGTCATCTCAAACGCACCAGCTCAAAGAGTTCCTCGCCCGTAACCAGATCCCTTTCCGCTGGTTGGATGTGGAAACCGCACCTGAAGCGCAGCGTTACATTAATGGCCAGAACATGCCCATTGTGGTACTGCCGGATGACACGCTGCTAGCACAACCCAATCCGCTGGAGCTAGCCACACACCTTGGCTTACAGACACGGGCTGAACTGCCGTATTACGACCTCGCTATTATAGGAGGCGGCCCTGCCGGTTTAGCAGCAGCAGTCTACGGTGCTTCGGAAGGATTAAGCACAGTTTTGATTGAGAAACACGCACCCGGCGGTCAGGCTGGAACCAGTTCACGTATCGAAAATTATCTTGGGTTTCCAGTTGGGTTGAGCGGGGCTGATCTTGCTCGGCGCGCAGTCACACAAGCCAGGCGCTTTGGCGTAGAGATTCTCGCGCCACAAGAGGTTAGAGGGATCACACTGAACGGTATCTATCGTGTCGTTCACTTATTGGATGGCAGCGCCATTAATGCACGAGCGATTTTGATCGCCACAGGAGTATCCTATCGCAAGCTGGGTGCATCCGGAATCGAACGGCTGACTGGTGCAGGAGTCTACTATGGTGCGGCACTAACCGAAGCTTCTCTTTGCAAAGACCAGCATATTTATATCGTCGGCGGCGCAAACTCTGCCGGGCAGGCTGCGATGCATTTCGCTAATCACGCGCGCTGTGTCACCATGCTGGTGCGCAGCACATCACTGCAATCGGCGATGTCGAGATACCTGATTGATCAGATCGAGGCTACACCCAACATCGAAGTCCGGACCCGCACAAATGTCGTTGCGGCCCACGGTGACACAAACCTGACCACCCTTACGCTCCAACACATTGATGGCGAAGAAGACACAGTTCCAGCAGATGCACTCTTCATCTTCATTGGTGCAAACCCAGGAACAGATTGGCTTGATGGTGTGGTCCTTCGCAACAGTAGCGGGTATATCCTGTCTGGAAGTGACCTGCTGATAAACGGCAAGTATCCAGCGACATGGACGCTCAAGCGAGACCCCTATCTGCTGGAGACAAGTGTTCCCGGCATATTCGTAGCAGGTGACGTGCGACATCACTCTGTTAAACGCGTTGCCTCCGCTGTGGGTGAGGGCTCGATTAGTGTCCAGTTTATCCACCAGTACCTGGGAGGCTTGTGATGTTTGATCAACTACGCGCAATGTCCATTTTTGCTGACTACACAGATGAACAACTGGCTGAAGTTGCACGCGCCGTTCGGGAACAGTTCTTCCCGGAGAATGCTGTTGTACTGACAGAAGGCGATAATCATCAAGGCGTGTATTTGCTTCTGGAAGGTGAATTTGAGATCCGCAAACGCGTCCGTTTTCAGGATGTAGTGATTTCACGACATCAGCCGGGTGCATTTGTGGGTGAAGTCGCGTTGTTTACCAACTCAGCTCAACCTGCGACCGTAGTGACCACCAAACCAAGCCGGTTTATCGTGTTCGACGCCGTTGCCTTTGAAAATTTCAGGAATACACCTTTTGCGCTCTTGATTGCCTCGATGGCAGAGCGAATGCGCAGCATGGAAGCGGTCGTCTACCAGCAAGATAAACTTTCTGCGTTAGGCAAGATGGCCGCAGGACTCGCGCACGAGCTCAATAACCCTGCGTCGGCTGCGCGGCGCGCGGCGCTGCGTCTGCCTGAATATCTGGAACGGCTGCAAGCCTTGGCTCTGAAACTCGGCAACATCGGTTTGACAGATGACCAATTCAACAGCATCTCACAATTTCAGGCCCGCATTTATGGAAGCTATGCAACGGCAATAGACGATCCACTTGCCATAAGCGATCGCGAAGAGGCGCTTATGAAATGGCTGTCGCAGCAGGAAGTCTCAGACGGATTTCAGCTCGCGCCCATGCTGGCGACGAGCGGGATTACTACGGATGAATTGGATGCTTTCCAGAAGCAGATCGGCACTGACCATCTTGATAGCGCTTTAATCTGGATTGAAGGCTTGCTGACTGCTACCGAGCTAATTGGAGCGATGGATCGCAGCACAAAGCGCATTAGTGATCTGGTCAAAGCAATCAAGGGCTACAGCTATATGGACCAGACGCCACAGCAGGAACTCGACATCCACGACGGTCTCGAAAGTACCCTCACGATCTTTGGACATCGACTCAAGTCAATCCATGTTTATCGGGACTATGACCACACGCTTCCGACTGTGACTGCATACGGGGGCGAACTCAACCAGGTCTGGACCAATCTTTTTGACAACGCCCTGGATGCGACCGGGGAAGATGGTGATCTGACGATTCGCACGACTCGCGAAAATGATTGGCTCGTTGTAGAAATCACGGATAGTGGTGAGGGCATTCCGGAGGAGCTTCAATCACGCATCTTTGAGCCATTTTTCACCACTAAGCCGATGGGACAAGGCACTGGACTGGGATTGGACGTCGCCTACCGCATTATCACAGAGCGTCATCAAGGACATATTGAATTTACATCCGTGCCCGGCCAAACTACATTCAGAGTCTACCTGC
>JAIOHN010000714.1 GCA_019912985.1 Anaerolineae bacterium
TAGCAACCCATTGCCGACGGCCATTTCGACCATCCGGCAAAGGCGGTTGCGCATCTGGTCGGCGTTTTCGCCGGCGAGGTCGTAGGTGACATCGAGCGTCAGGCGCAGGCGGCATGGGGTGTAGGCAGGAGGGTCGCGGACAACCCAGGCTTTCCCCAGGATTTCCCCGCCATCCACTTCAACGTTTTCCTCGATAGTGGCATGCACCTGCTCGAAAACTACGTTGAAAGCGTCAGCAGCCTTGCTGGTGGCTAGGTCGGCTGAATCGGCGTAGCCGAAGATCATTCCACGGAAGACGACTTGCAGAAGGTTTTCCGGCTTGTGGCTGGCCAGCTCCGATGCAAAAACCTCGGCCGTGCTGCCGGCACTGTTTTTCAGCACCACAACGGCATCCAGGGTTTCGATCCGCTCACCCACAATGCTGTCGATTTTGTAAATACCGGACGAAATATGACGATCCGGATCGCACCAGAAAACCTCGTCGCCGGGCACAAGGGCGCGCAACCACGAATCTAGCTCCAGTTCTTCACTGTCTTGCATGTGTTTTCTCCTTATAGGGTTTGCCGCGCCAGGATGGCCGACATTCTGTGATTCGCTATGAATTGCGAACTAGGAAACTGATAAGAGATTTTTTATCTGCTTGCGAGAGTGCAAATAAACACGAACGGATACCCCGCTCATTCGTCAAGGAGATCCAATGCATGTGATCGGATACGACGTTGGCAATAGCTCATCAAACATCGACGCACTGGGTTGGGATGGAAAAATTGGCTTAGTCGTGGTTTTCAAGAACGGCGATCGCTACCGCTATGAGAGCATTCCAAAGTCGATATTTGATCGCATCATGCGTCGTGAAATCGATAACTCATACGGAAAAACATTCAATGCTCTTTGCAAAAGTGGGCAGAAATGGACAAAATTGAAAGGCTTTGTTTTCTCAAAAGTCCTCCCTGCTTCCGCTTACGGCCAGCATATAGCGTCTTCTCCAGAGTTCCAGTCAGTGCTTAATACCTGGATATCAACCCCATCACCAAATTGCCCTTACGCTTGGTAATCCACCCGTCGCGCAATAGCGAGACGGGTTTTTTATCGCCCCCTGCAATAGCAATTCTCCTCGAACCGGGCATGTCGTCCGACCAATTTAGGAGAAATCCCATGAGAACCATTCTCGTCATCATCGCCGGCTTCATCGCTGGCATCATGTCCGTCCCGGCCTCCGCTCAGTGGGGTTGGAACAACAACACGAACCCCAACTCCGGGGTCTATGGCAATCAGGGCGCGATGCGCACCCAGAATGTCCAGATGGGAGTTGTTGTCCAGATCCGCCCCGTCCGCGTCGAGCCGTCGCAGACAGCCGCATGGACCGGCCGTGGCGCTGGCGCTGCTCTTGGAGGTGTTGTCGGCTCCAAAATCGGCAAGGGATCGGGTCGTACTGCCGCCATGATCCTGGCCGGCCTCGCTGGCGCTGTCGCTGGTGATGCCGCGACCGATGCCCTTGCTGGCCACAACGCCCAGGAGATCATCGTGGCAATGGAGCCCGCCAATGGCGGTCACGCTCCAGCCATGATGGCCGTTACCCAAGCCGGATCGGCCCTGCAGCCAGGCATGAAAGTCTTCGTCATCGGAGACGGTTGGTCCGGGATGCGTGTCGTTCCGGCCATATGAGCCTCACAGAACCCGGTCGCCAATGGCGACCGGGTTTTTTATCGCCTCAACACCCGACAAATCTCCCTGAACGGCCCATTCCGGGCCAAACCAAGGAGAAGTGAATGCAAGAAATCATCAGCAAACTCAATGTCATCGTGCCCGAGATCCGGACGATTTCCGGTACGGTCAGTAAGGATGGGGAATCCTTGGATGACGCCAATGCCTTCACGGCCGGCAGTGTCCGCTACATCGACCCCAAATACCTCCGTGCCTTCACCACCGCTCGCCAAGCCAGCATTCGGGCTTGCCGTCAGCGTGGCGTGCGCTTTCTGTCGGGGTATGCCGTTCCCGACGAGTCCGTCGCGCCCCTGCTCGCCGAGCTGGCCGAAATCACGGCCAAGGTCAACCAGGAGAAAATCGAACTGATGGACAAGTGGGGCGAGCGGCTGACCGAATGGGAAAAGGAGCACCCCAGCGTCGCCAAATGGAAATCCCGATTCCCCTCCGCAAGCCACGCCGAACGCCAGATCGGCGCCTCCGTCGCCGCCTATAAGATCGAGCCGAAAGCCGATATGCCCGCGGCCGTCGAAGACGGTATTGCCAGCGAAGTGAAAGGCCTGGCCGCCCAAGTGATCGAGGAGATCGCTCAGGATGTGCGGGACACCTGGAAGCCGGGCGCCGTCAAAGCATCGCAACGCATCAAGGGGCTGCTTCGCCGCATTACCGAGAAGGCACGCTCCCTGTCCTTTCTGGACGGCCACCGCCTCGGCAATCTGGCTCGCCTGGTCGAAGAAACGATTGCCAAGCTGCCGCCCACCGGCGCCATCGAAGGTAACGATTTCCTGGTGCTTTCCGGCCTTATGACGATTCTCGAATCGCCGCGGCGCATGCTGGAGGGGAATCTCACCATCAACATGGTCGAGGAACAGGCGGAAGCGGTTGGGACGACTGCAGCCCAAGCGGCACAGGCTACCCTCCCCGTTGAAGTCCAAGAAGCCGCCAAGGAATCCCCGGCAGAGCCCGCCATGGCTACGGCCCCGGCCGACAAGATCGAGGAAATCCAAGGTACGGAAGTCACCAAGGAACCCAAACCCGCGGCGCCTATCGTCGCCCCGGCGGCACCCGTCACGACGGCTCCCTCCTACGCCTGGTAGCGGATCATGGCTACCGTCCTGGCTCACAACAACAAAGGGAGCCCGAAGATCTGGGTGTTGATGTCCGATGGGGTTGTTATTTTTGGATCCCTGACTCAAACCGGAGGGTTGCAAAGCCGGCTAAAAACCAGTGCCACGCCCTTAGAAAAAATAGGGGATGGCTACACCAATATCGGAACTTTCCCTGATTCGGTTGTCTTGGACTTCACCAAAGGAAGGGTGTCGGTATCGGCGGCGAACGAAATGAAAAAACTTTGCGACCGGTTGGACGCCAATATCGGTTGTACTGCAAGGGTCAGCCGTGTCAGGCAGGAATTGCCAGCGCACCCCCAGCCTTTCGGCGCTGCTGCAAGCCCGGCAACCCCCGCCCGGGGTCCCGAACCCAAGAAGAAACCAAGCCCGCTCAAGAACTGGAAGAAACCCTCCAGCGACGAGCCCTACGCATGGTAACTCCACCAAACCCCGTGCCATTTTGGCACGGGGTTTTTTATCGCCTCGTCTCAGGGCAATTCCTTCCGAACGGGCCCATGTCGGGCCCCAACGAAGGAGTCTTTATGCAGGAAAAAATCAACAGCTTGTTTGGCATTCCGGCGCCGGACGCCGCCGTTATCCACGTACGCGATAC
The DNA here is from genome assembly GCA_019912985.1 of Anaerolineae bacterium. Lineage (GTDB taxonomy): Bacteria > Chloroflexota > Anaerolineae > Aggregatilineales > Phototrophicaceae > JAIOHN01. Next base: position 3,427 of record JAIOHN010000714.1, read on the forward strand.
GGTCGACGGCCCCGTGCCGAACATCGATCCGAACTACATTTTCGAGCCCATGGTCCTGAAGCGGATCTTGTTGTGGCTCGGCCCCAAAACCCCCAGGAAAAACATCTTCCTGCTCGGGGAGGCAGGCGTCGGGAAGACCAGCCTTCCTTTGGAAGTCTGCGGCCGGCTTCGCACCCCGGTCTGGAGCGTGTCCTGCTCCGGGAAAACACGGTTCGAACACCTGGTCGGGGCCATGTGCCTGGTGGATGGTAATACGAAATGGGTCGATGGCCCGCTTACAGCCGCCATGCGCGCCGGCGGGGTTTTCCTCGCCAACGAGATCACCCGAATGGATCCGGGCGAACAGATGCGCCTGGTCGATATCCTCGACCAACGCTCCAGGCTGACGATTGGCGAAACCGGGGAAGTCATAGAGCCAGCGGCGGATTTCCGTGTCGCGGTTACCGGCAACTCTGGCGGCCATGGCGATGAATCAGGGGCCTACGCCGGCGAAAAGGTCGGTTCGTTCGCCTTCTACGATCGTTTCATCAAGATCAAGATGGAACCTCTGCCTGAAGAGCACGAGAAAGCTCTTCTGGGCAAGCATGCTCCGGGCCTGCCCGAGCAGATTCGCGACGGAATGGTTTCGCTGGCCCGCCAGATCCGTGAATCGTTCGTCGGCAACGGAGGCGCCTTGCGGATCACCATCAGCCCGCGATCCCTTATCGACTGGGGCAAGCTGGCCTGCGAGTACCGATTGATGTCTGGCCTGGACCCGGTAAAGGACAGCCTGAAGGACATCATCCTCAACGGCTCACCCGAAGAAGACGCCCGCGTCGTGATGGAAATCTACGAGAACTGGGTCAACGGCAACCAACCGTAACTCGATCTCAACCCGAACCCGGCCGCTTTGCGGTCGGGTTTGTTTTTTTATACCCACCGAAGAGCGCAATTCATTCGAACGGGCAATTAAGCCCTTCGAAAGGAGAGAAACATGGATTTCCACAAGAATGTGGGGACCACAATCCCCAAAAACCTGATCAACTCGAAGGAAGACCTGACCTACATCAGCTGGGCCACCCTTCTGGGACTGGCCGGCCGGCCGGATCAGTCGGTTGTTTTCTTCGGCGGCATGCCTGGCATGGAAATCTTCGGCGGCGTCATTGTTGCCGTTGAGATGAAGGTCGGCGAAAAGCTTCAGCGTACCTGGCTGCCAATCCTGGACAACCGCAACCAACCGGTGGCGGGAGCGAAGGTCACAACGCGCATGCTGAACGACGCGATCAGTCGCTGTCGCGCCAAGGCTATCGCCATGGTATGCGGCAATGGCTTGTCGATGTACGCGGGGTACGAAGGTGATGGCGAGAAATTCCTCCGGGAATTGGCGCTCAACCCCGACTCCGATCCGTCGTCAGTACAACCGATCGTCTCCACGAAAGGGGAGAAGCGCAAGGTCAGCTACCTCGACTGGGCAGCAGCTCTTGCGGCGGCAAAGATCACCGATCCGGATTTCGTCTGGGAAGTGCTCCACTACAACCACACGGATCCGGAATCAGGTGAAATCGAACAGCGCCCCTACCTGACCACCGCCGGCGGTTATATGGTGGGTATCAAGGTGGCTTGGCGCGGCAAAGAGCACATCGAGCTACTTCCCGTCATGGACCACGCCGGCCGCCCAATGGGCTCGCCGACCTCCGCCGACTGGAATCGTTCCGTGATGCGCACGTTGGCCAAGGCCATCGCCGTCCGCACGGGCTACGGCCTGTCGATCTACGCAAAGGAGGATTTCAGCGATCACAGCGATTCTCCCGAAACCGGTGCCGGACAGCAAAAGAACCAGGAAGCTGCCCAGTCCAGCGGGCAGCAATCAACCGTCGGGGATAATGCCGCGCATGACGCCCTGGTGAAAGAAGTCACGGATTTGCTGAGCAAGAAAAACCGCACCGTGGAGCAACTGGTGCAGTGGCTTGGTCATCCCGGGAAATCGATCGCCGAACTGCCTGACGAGGCGCTGAAACGCGCCAAGGCCACCCTCGTACCGCGGGCAGCCTGATCGATCAGTTCAAGCACCCACCAGGTTATTCCTGGTGGGTGTTTTCTTTGAGTCACACCATTACTGCCTTTATCAGCGATCGTGCCGACAAGCCACTAAACACTTCCATTTTTAGGGGAATGAATGAAGAGAAACGTCACATGCGGGCAATGCAATGATTTTGAGAAATCACAATTGCAAGGGTACGGGTACTGCAAAGCGGCACCTAGACCCGAGCAAAGAGCTCGTTTCATCCCGATTGCGACAGACTGCTGGAGAGGCGAAGATCGCCCCGCATCGAGCAACGAGCTTGCTGGAGCAGCGAGCAATTGATGCATGGAATAATGGGGGGGAGCTTTGCTCCCCTCTTTTTTTTGCTAGTGATTTAATCAAGAAGTATTCTTGTGTGAAACGTAAATTCGCATGTTTATCTTGACATGCAATTTCTGCAGGGCAAAATTTCCCAAAAGAACTTTCTAGCAAGGATAGCGAGGTGAGATGGTGGTTTTAGTACAGTTGCGATTGTTCATTCCTGCCATGTTCCTGGTCTTATTGTCACCCTCCGCATACGCGAGCGAGCAACCCGTTTATGTTTTTGGGGTGATTTCCCAAAGAAGCCCATTGCTGACGGCTCAATATTGGAATCCGATTATTCGGCATGTCAGCGAAAAGAGCGGCGTTCCACTAAGAGTGCGGATCGGGAAATCGGGGCCGGAAACGAGCGAAATGATCAAGAAGGGAGAAGTTGATTTCATGTTCTCCAATCACATTTTCCATCCTGATAATGAATCATCCGGTTATTCAGTAATTGCTCGAGACGGGAGAAAAAGCATTTCGGGGCAAATTGTCGTTCCAGCTGGCTCCAAAATAAAAAAACTGTCCGATCTCAAAAACAAGAAAGTAGTGTTCCCAAGCAAAGTTGCATTCGTAGGTTACATGGTTCCGATTCACCATCTCCATATTCGCGGCATCGAGGTTGATGTGAAGTTTGCAGGTAATCAAGAAGGTGCAATGGGTCAATTGTTTGCCGGCTCGGTTGAAGCAGCCGGGGTGAATTCCGAGGTCATGCGTGAATTCGCCAGGAGGGAACATCATAAATACCGCATCTTGTGGACATCAAAGCCGTATTTGAATATGCCTGTAGCGGCAAAAAAAGGTCTGCCGCGCAATGTTGTTGCCTTAGTGCAGAAATCTCTTGTGGAGATGAAACACCACCAGGACGGGATAAATATTCTCTCAGCGAGCGCGAAGCTGGTTGGGCAAAAAGACATTCTCGGTTTTGAGCTTGCAAACGATACCGAGTACCTTGAGCAAAAAAACCTCTATACAAAGGTTGTGGGAATGCAAACCGCGCCATGAAGCACCTTCAAGTTATATGGGGCAAGCTATCGCTCTCTTTCAGAGTAATGGTTGGCGTAGGTTTAGTCATGGCTCTGGTTGGAGTATTGTTGATCACCAATATCGTTCGAAGCGATATCAAAATGGAGAGAGAACAATTCTCCCAAAGGACAGGCGAGCTGCTGGATTCAATCCGCATCAGTATTTCTGAAATGGCTGTCGTAGGGGATTACACAACAATACGACAGATGCTGCGCACAAGAGTAACCGATTCGATGCTCGACAAAATATCATGGGTCGATCCTTCCGGTAATGTCATAAGCGAGGAACTACAAGGTGAGCTGCTGGTCGCTCCGAAATGGTTCCAGGAATTGGTTGGAATTTCTCCAATCATGAAATCAGAAGCGATTGAAGTGGGTGGGACTTCTTATGGAGCAATTACAGTAAACGCAAATCCCACTTATGTCATAAACAGGCTATACGATAGGTTTATTTTCGGACTTGTGACCACAGTTGCCGCTTTGTCCATCATGTTCGCCATGATCGTCTCAATCACATCAAATGCACTAAGGCCACTCAAATCCATGGTTGCGGCTGCCCGCAGAATTGAAACGGGGGATTATTCTGTGCGAATCGAACCTGGGGGGTCAAGGGAAGTAAGGGAGGCGATCTCCTCATTTAATTCAATGGCTGCAAAAGTGAATAGTTTGCTCGCGTTACAACGGAAACTGGCGGGCCGCATGGAAGAAGTCCGTGAGGAGCAAAATAAAAGCATTGCCCGAGAGCTTCACGATTCGCTGGGAGGAAACCTGACCATGATTAAACATGGTCTTGATACGCTGGCAACAGAAGCGGGGCGAGACCATGAATGCCAACCCAAAATACAGTCTCTTTTAGCGCTCTCTGAAAGCACGCTGCAGCTTGCCAGAGGCCTCACTTCAGCCCTTCGACCTTCCATGTTGGATTCGCTCGGCGTAATGCCAACGCTTCAGTGGTACGCAAAGGAATTCTCGAGAATGACGGGTATATCTTGTCACATGGAATTGTGCCAAGGCGTAACCTGCCCAAAAAATAATGAGACTGCAATTTTTAGAATCGTCCAAGAAGCGCTCACCAATGTTGCGCGGCATGCAAATGCTTCCAGAGTATCGATTCAGGCTTGCCTTGAAGATGACCATTTGGTTCTCGAGATTGCGGATAATGGCGTTGGTCTGCCATCGCAACAGACGGCTAATGGTGAAACAAGATCGCTCGGTGTCATTAGCATGCGAGAACGGGCTCAGTACATGCAGGGGAAACTGGATATCAGCTCAGCGCCTGGTTATGGTACAACCATAACCCTCACGGTACCTGTAAATCAAAGAGGCACGGCATGACCAAGACTGTGCTTAAAGTGCTTTTAGTCGACGACCATTATATTGTCCGCGCCGGGATGCGCGAGTTACTGCAGGAATATCCAACTATTCAAGTCGCCGCAGAAGCGGACACTGGCAAGGAAGCACTCAACCTGGTTAAGTCAAAAGATCTGAATCTCGTAATGCTCGATTTCAATCTGCCGGATATAGGCGGAATAGAGTTGCTTAGAGAGATTAAGAAATGCAAACCTTCCTTGCCAGTACTGATGTTTAGCAGTTTCTCGGAGGACGAATTTGCCTTGGCTTGCGTTCGTGCTGGCGCAGGCGGCTACATTACAAAGGACGCAAAACCAGAAGCGATACATGACGCCGCCCAAAAAGTAGCTTCCGGTTATCGCTGGCTAAGCAACGCAATGACGGAGAAACTGATCAACGACGAAAAGCCCAGCAAACAAAACCCTCATGACACACTGACATGTCGCGAATTCGATGTTCTCATTGGGATTAGTCGCGGTGAATCGTTGAAAAGCATCGGCGAGCGGTTGAATCTAAGTATCAAGACAATCAGCACGCATCGCTTCAAGATACTTGTGAAGCTGGATGTCAAAAGCAATGCGGAAATCACGAAATACGTGATAAATAATAGACTGGACGAGGAATACTCCAAGTGACGCTATTATTTATTTTCTGTAGCTAGCACTTTGTAACCAACCCAACAGACACCCAGGCAGCAAGAAGTATCCGGCTCTTCCCGGACAGGTCGAATTTTTCCCGAACCCGCTCAATAGCCACTTCAAGCGGGTCCTGGTGATCCCTTGCGGTAATACCCGCCTCTATCATCTCTCTCCAGTTCCATTGCGGCCAAAGCGCCGAATGAGTGCTGAGAAACTCATTCAGCACTAAAGGAGACAGAGGGTGGCAAGTCCATTTATAACCCGACAGGCCAGACATGACATACCAATCAGGATATGTAGAACCCAATTGACCGCAGCGAGATCTCGCCGGCGCGATCGGAATAAACAAAGAGGAGGGCAATCCAAGCAACCACTGCCAATCCGATTAGGAATCGCTTGCGCGCCATTTTGCTGAGATACCGGGATGTTTTTCAAACTTCGATGTCATGGCCACGTATATGCGGTCGCCATATAGCCGTCGTAAATATTACAAATGAATTGAGGGATATGGAATCAGATAAATCTGATATT
>JAIOHN010000715.1 GCA_019912985.1 Anaerolineae bacterium
GAAGCAAAGGAATCTGTGGTGCATCCTTACGGCGTTTCCTTGCAGCACATGATGCAAACGCTGGGCACGGAATGGGGGATGCGGCTTATCCATTCGGATGTCTGGATTCTTCGAGCAAAACAGTTCGTTGCGGAGGCTTCCCTGATTTATCCGGGTGTTGTTATTTCGGATGTAACCTCTCCCGAGCAAGCGAAATTCATTCGGGACAATGGTGGCCTGCTGGTTCATCTTGTTCGCGGCGGCGTTACCTTGGATGAAGTAGTCAAGTGGTTCGAGCCCGACGATCTGGTTGTCTACAACGACGATTCGATTGATCGGCTCAAAGCGAAAGCGAAGGGCCTAGCACTCGGATTCCATTCCTTTGTGCCGTAAGAATGAAAAAACCCGGAGCCGTTGGCTCCGGGTTTTGTTTTGATACTTGCACCTTATGGCGTAAGCCTGCACATGCTAGCCGCACGAGCCGATAAAGCCGCATTCCAGGCATTTATCACACCCGTCTACCCGATGCAGGGAGTTCGCTCCACAATCCGGGCATTTTTTGCCCATCCGGCTTTGCTGGATCTCCTCCGTGCGCTCAATGACGGGCACCTCGAGGGCAGCGACGTCAGTCCACATGAAGCGGGCCGCATAGTTGGCGGCCAGCGCCGCGGCGGGGATCTGGTTGCCGTCAGCGTCCAGGAAGCCTCGGTTGATGAGGATACGCTGGATGGCGTAGCCGAAGGCTGCTACCTCTGAGCCATGATAAAGGGGGCGGGCTGTGCCGTCTTCCTTCACCATCATGCCACAGCGCACCTGGCCGCGATCCCATACCACTTCCCGCATGTTCTGCAGGGCCTTGGCAATGGAGCCGCCGGAGCGCGCCATCATGCTAAGCAAACGCATGTTGCCGGTAATCCACTGGTGGTCCACCGACTGTTGGCCGGCCGGCATGAAGAACTCAATGGGGCGCTCGATCGTGACGCGCTGGCCATTTACCACGCCATCCACCTTCATGAAGTTGATGGTAAGGTAGGTCGATTTTTTGCCGTCGTAGGTGGCGTACTCGACCTTCGATGTGATGCCTTCCAGATCGCCGGCCGGGCGGGACTCGAACTGCTTGCGCAGGGGATCGTCTTCTGCCAGGGCTTCTTCCGCTTTGGTTTCCGGCTGCTGTGGGGCAACCGAAAGCACCGCGCCCAGTTTTTCGTTCGGACGGTAGGTGGTAATGCCCTTCAACCCGGCTTCCCAAGCCTCCAGGTAAAGATTCTGGAAGTCTTCGTACGGGTAATCCGCCGGCACATTGACCGTTTTGGAAATGGCTGCGTCGATGAACGGAGCTACTGCCGCCACCATGTCTTTGTGCGCCTTTGCGCTGATCTGCAAGGCAGTGACAAACTGCTCCGGTAAATTACCCGGATCGCCCTCCATGTGCTTGAACAGCCGGTACGCATGATCCTCCACCTCGTACTCCCTGTGGGAGCCGTCGGCCATGCGTTTCTTCCTGAAATACGACCAGGAGAACGCCGGCTCGATGCCGTTTGACGCATTGTCGGCAAAGGCCAGCGAGATGGTGCCGGTCGGCGCGATCGACAGCAGGTGCGAGTTGCGAATACCGTGCTGGCGGATGTCGGAGCGAATGTCCTCCGGCAGTCGCCGGGTGAATTCACCGCCGTTGTCCAGGTACTTATCCGCATCGAACAACGGAAACGCCCCGTGTTTCTTGGCCAACTCGATCGATGCCCGGTAGGCTTCGTCGCGCATTAACTCGGAAATGTCGGAGGCGAATTTACGGGCCTCTTCCGAGTCGTATCGCATGCCCAGCATGATCAGCGCATCTCCCAGGCCAAGGAACCCCAGCCCGATACGGCGTTTCTGATGCGCAGACTGGCGTTGTTCGTCCAGGGGCCAGGCCGTGAGGTCCAGCACCTTGTCGAGCATCCTCACCGCGGCATGAACCGCCTTGCTGAAGGTTTCCCTGCAGAAACTCGGTTTTTCACCGAAAGGGCTCAGCACATGTCTGGTCAGGTTGATCGAGCCCAGGCAGCAGCAGCCGTAGGGCGGCAGCGCCTGTTCGCCACAAGGGTTGGTTGCCTCGATGGTTTCGCAGTAATTGAGGTTATTCTCCCGGTTGATGCGATCCATGAAGAGCACACCGGGCTCGGCCATGTCGTAGGTCGAACGCATCACGCTTTCCCAAAGGTCGCGTGCGCGCACTCTGCGATAGACCCACATACCGTCTCCGCGCTGGTACGTGCCCTCAATAGACGGGTGGGGTTGCGCTTCATGGCAAAGCTCGAAATGCTCGTCGTTGCGTACTGCCTGCATGAATGCGTCGGATACGCTGATCGACAGGTTGAAGTTTCTCAGCGCGCCGTCTTGTTGCTTGGCAACGATGAACTCTTCGATGTCGGGGTGATTGACGTTGAGGACGCCCATCTGGGCGCCGCGGCGCGCACCGGCCGATTCTACCGTTGCACATACCTGATCGAACACCTTCATGAAGCTCACCGGACCGGAAGCACGGGAGTTGGTCTTCTTGACCCAGGCGCCTTGTGGGCGAATGGACGAGAAGTTGTAGCCCACACCTCCCCCGCGCCGCATGGTTTCGGCGGCCTGTGTGGCGGCGCCCATGATGCCGACGACGCCTTGCTTGTCGCAGCCGGACATGGTGTCCGAGAGCGGTTGTACGAAGCAGTTGATCAGGGTGGCCACCGATTCGTCTCCGGCTGCGCCGGCGACACCGGCGGCGGCATTGATGCGCCCCCCCATGATGACGCCCAGTTCTTCCTGGGCATGAAAGAATTCCTTGGCCTCGGCCTTATCCTTAGCCAATGCCTTGGCGACGCGCATGCGCACGTCGGCCACGGTTTTTTCGCCTTCCTTGGCGTATTTCTCCAGCAGCACTTCCTTGGAAAGCTCCTGGCTTTCCAACCAGCTGATATTTTCCATTTTCATTGATTTCTCCTGTAATCCCGGGACCCCGGGAGATTGTTCGGGTTGCCCAAATGGGCAGTGTTCCCTGGTAATTGCCGGGGAACGTGGAGATAAAAATGCAACGAGGGAAATGCTGCAGGTGAGGGCGGGGCGGTTGCATGTTATGACGACAACCGCCCGCGGCGGCGGTTTTAGCCGATTACTTCGATGTTGTCCTGGATAGCTTTCTTGGATTTCGTCAGCCTGACAGCATTGATTTCGACCATCTGTTCATAGGCGGCCAGCTCGGAAGGCGATGGGCGCACATGCCCATTCCGCCATCTCGAAATGGTCGAGGTTGTCGTGCCAGTCAGGGCGGCCAGCGCGCCAAGATCATCTGATGCTACCCCAAGCCGCTTAGCCCATCGCTCGATGATTTTGAGCATGGGAACGCCATCGAATTTCTTGCGCCAAGCGAGCTTTTCTTTATTGGCCCCGAGGAGTTCCCTTGCGTTTTCGAGCCATTTTGCCGGCACCTTGGTGGTGCGGCCGTGCTCATAAGCGACCAAGGTCGGTAGCTTCATGCCGATTGCAAGGGCGAACTCGCTTTGCGTCATGTCCAGTTTGATCCTGATATCACGCAATTCTTTGTGTTGCGGGCCCAATTCCCTTGCAATCTCCTCGCGCTTTTGTCGCGGCTTAAATGGGCTCGCAACTTGTGGCTGGCTGGCTTTTTTTGTTTTCTTGATATAAGGGACGGTTTCCATGTCTGTGGGTTTGTATTTAGGGTGAGAAACTATTGCATCTAGTGCTAATTGTCTATCAACAACATCAATTATGCAAGCGCCGGAACCAACCTCCTGCATATCAACTAACTCATTGTTGTTTAATGATTCTCTCCCCTCATTATTATTCTCCAGTGCCTGTGGAGTTTTCCTGGCCAAAGACCTTATAGCCAGACTCATATAGCCAAGCAGATATGGTTCGGCTGGTTTCGTTGGCTCGTAACGCTTGGAGATAACCGGCATCAGAAGCCATATTTCCTGGGAGAGGTCATCAGACAGGTCCGGCCGGCCGTATTTCCAGGCAATAGCTTTGGATAGCCGTCGCGTGATGGTATCCAGGCGAGAGAGGGATTCGCCAGAGGGGTTTCCCCCAGCGTAGTCAAGAAGAGCGGTCGCCCCGTCCTGCGCCATCAGCAAGAGGTTACCGCGTCAATTTCTTGCGTCATTGCCAGAACATGCTCACGTAGATCCCTGTGATTCGCCCCGGCCTCGATCCGGGAAAGAATCGAAGCGAGCACGATTTCTGCGGTATGCGTGCGGTATTTCCTGATCGCTAGGATCGCGCTGCCGGCGCGACTCATCGAGTCAACACCGATTTCAAGCGAAAGCGATCCATTCGTTTCGATCTGTTCCGTCCTTGCTTTGTTTGGAGCCAAAACCATGACGCACTCACTCCTTATTGTTTGGGATTGAATATTTAAGGCATTTTTATCAATAAGTGCCTACGAACCATAGTACCGATGCTTTTGATCCGCAACAACAGGCTTTTCCCTATCATTAAATAGGCTTTTTCCCTATAACCCCATTGTATGCATTAGATTTTATTATCCAATCAATTGGTTGCTGCACGCATACCGTACTAGGTCGGCGTTTGAGTTCATTCTCATTTTTTGAAGAATGTTGGCTCGATGCGCGGAAATTGTCTTGGCGCTAAGTTGAAGTTCGGCGGCAATTGCCCGGGGAGGAAGTCCTGAAACAATTTTCAGGAATACTTCCATCTCTTTTTGCGTGAGCGATTTATGCGGGAACGACTTCGGCGGAACGGGACACCAGAGTTTTTCCAGCTTGTTCGGGCTGAAAAACATGCCACCTTTCGCAACGGTATGGATGGCTTCTCTAATCTGTTTCCCGCAAGCGGTTCGGCAGACCACTCCAGCTGCACCTGCCAGCATGAATTGTCGAACATCGCTTTCGACGCAAGAGAACACAATGACAGGCAGCGAAGGTGCTGCCTGCTTCATAGCCTTCAGCTCAGCGTGGCAGGTGTTCGCGCACCCCCCAAGTACAGCAATGGTTGCAACCAGATCGGAAGCTTGCGTTTTCTCAGTATGACTCGCTTCCCCGATGATGCGTAAAGAGGGGTCTACTGACAAAAATTGCCGGATCCCCGCTCTGGTCACGGGATGCGGATCAACAATGAGTATGTCTATGGGAGCCATATCACATGGAAACACGCAAGTACCATTTCCCGCTTGCGCCGCCCTGGACAAGAGCAATGTTTTCCGGCCTCAACTCAATATCCGAGTCCGGGAATTCCTCTCTTACAGTTGCGACGTCGAAAAAGGCATATCTCCGTCCCTCAACAACCCTTTCAATAAAAGTAGGTGAATCCCGCTCAAGCCGTATTGCTGATTCCAAAGCGGCCCAAATTGGATCCTTGCTACTGGAGTGGCCCAAGGAAACGTCGCCTGGGTGGCCGCATATTTCCGGTGCGGCTTTACAGTCCTCCAGCCTGGCAAGAGAAGGTGAAAGTGCTGACGATATGACCAGCACGTGCTTTTCTTCGCGAGCCGGATGGCCCTCTACTCTTGAGACCGTATTGAAAACTGCGCTTCGTGGATCGTTAACGTCGCTTTCAGAATCAAACTTAATCAAATTATCTAATGATAGATTCGAGATCAGCTTTTGGGTCCAGGGGTGCAAATCCCTTCCTGGCAGTTCCATGAAAGTTTCGTCGCCCGTGCGCTCCGCGATTGAAGCGCGCAGTTTGGCTTCTGATACGTACAGCCATTTCCCGTACTTGAACGCAACTCTCTTCATCGAGTTTTTCCCGTTCACCCGGTTGGGCTCGAGTAGAACCGATATCAGAAGATCTCGGGGATCGTCGAGATCCGCTTCATCCTGTGCAATTGAAAAATCATTCCCTCGTGTAGCTTGGACGATCTGCTCGTCTTGATATTCCTGCTGGGCGGCATCTTCCTCCTGTGCTACTGGTTCAATGTAAGGAAGAGGTTCCTCATGCTGCTTTTCTTCGCCCGCTTCAGTGTTTGCATGTGAGGCGGGCCTGCCTTCGGTAATCCCGGCTTCAATATCAGCGAATGAAAGCAATTCTGTCAGCGACCGCATCCTGTCTGTGATCCACGAGC
>JAIOHN010000073.1 GCA_019912985.1 Anaerolineae bacterium
GACCAGCAGACTGTCGCCGATAAACATCAGCACCCGATCAACCGAACCACCTTTATATCCGGCAACCATACCTACCAGGATAGCAATCACTCGCGAAACCAATGCGGAGATGAGCGAGATAATCAAGGAATTGCGGACGGCAAAAGTGGCCTGCCAGAAGATGTCCTGCCCATTCGAATCAGTGCCAAGGAAATATTCAGCCGATGGTTTTAGATCTCGCGGGACAACATGCCATAAAGTCGGGTCGAAGGGCGAGAAAAAGGATAAGAGAGCCATGACCACGATGATCACAAGGACGATAAAGGCAAAACTGAAACGATAGTCTTTGAATAGATCTCTAAGGGTTTTCATGCAGCAGGCTTCCTTATGTATATCTCACCCTTGGATCCAACAAGGGATATGTCAGATCAAGGATCAGGATCGCTGTGGTGATACCAACAATCGAAAGAAGGGTGATTCCCATAATTAGATTGTAATCTGCACCGACAATGGCCCTGTAAAGTAAGGTTCCCAGGCCAGGGTAATTGAACACAATCTCGGTGATGAGTGCCCCACTGAAGATTTGCCCGAGCGAAAGCGCCAGGCCGGTGATTTGAGGAAGTAAGGCGTTGCGAATGACGTACTTGCCCACGATGCGATTCTCTGTAACGCCACCCAGCTTGGCATACTGGACGAAATCCTCTGCATTGACATTCTGAACCAGCAGCTTCATGACCTGGAAGTTGACCGCCCCGCCCAGAATAACGAGCGAAAGAGCAGGTAGAATCGAATGCCACAGGACGTCACCGATATAGCCCCAGGTGAAGGTGGGTACGGCCCCCAGGGAGGCCCCGCCCGAAACCGGGAACCAGCGCACGACATAGGCAAACAAAAGGAGCAATACAAAAGCGAAGACATAGTAGGGCAGCGGACGAATTACCATAGCGACCGCATCAAGTCCGCGCGACCAAGGCTTACGGGAGTAATAGCCCGCTAAACCACCTGTGATGTTGCCAAATATCCACGCGAAGGCCGTCGTGGTCAGCAGGAGTCCCAGGGTCCAGGGCAAAGCATTGGCAATGAGGTCATTGACCCGGGCGGGGAATTGGAAGAAAGATACGCCAAAATCACCACGGAACAACCTACCCCAAAAAGCCACGTATTGATCCATCCATGACCCCCCCAGGCCATACAACTCGGTCAGGTCCTGGATGATGCCATCCATTGCGCCTGGTTCCAAGGTGGAACCCCGCGCTCTCATCTGATCAATCATCTGCATGACAGGATCATTCGGGGTGAGTCTGGGAATGAGGAAGACAACGGTGGTCCCCAACCAAATAACCAATAAATACGAGATCAGACGTGGGATGAGATAACGTTTTAAAAATGTCACGGTCTTGCCCTCAAACATTTATACTGCGTATTAGTGCGCATTCGCGCAAAGAAAAACAGTTCGATTACTCTGGGCGGGTTGTCCCGCCCAGAGTAATATAACTTGGTCGACGTTGACCTTGAGAACCCTTATTCGCTAACAGGCTCCAGGAATGGCGTCGTGTACTTGAAGTTAGGCCAATGCGTGTACGGCTCGTTGTAGGCGTTCTCACTCCCGGGCCAGTTGGTCCAGTAAGTCTCGTCCCAGCCTACAAAGCCGATATAGCCGTAGGTCGGGGTACCTGGCATATTCTTAACCAGTTCCTTAAGACCCTCGATGCCGATAGCAATGGTTGCTTCGGTATCGAAGGGATCCGTCTCGCGCAGCCGCTGGATGATGTCATCCATCTCCGGGCTTGACCAGCGTGAGTTGTAAGAGGCTGAGTTACGCTCGCCAACCGGCTCGATGTAGGCCGAGTTGAAATCGTCGAGCGTGCGATACAGGTCAGGACCCGCACCCCAAGGCTCTTTCGCAGGCCAGACGCCTTCCACATCAAAGTCGCCAACAGGCCCCAGGTTAGATTCGTTTTCGGTGGCAAACACCTCGGAGTCGATGCCAAACTTCTTCCACTGCTGCACAGCAGCCGCGGCGTTGCGATAGTCATGGTTAGACAGAGTGGTGCCCGACATGAAGGAGATCTTCCATGGTGAGCCATCGGGCAGCAGCCAGTTGCCGTCGCCATCCCGCGAGAAACCATTCTTCACCAGCAGTTTCTCGGCGATGTCGGGCGCATATTTGTACCAGCCGAGACCGAAGGTCTTGTCAATGAATTCCTGATCCTCAGGGAAGATATAACCGCGGCTGCGCGCCAGGTCGGCAATGCGCTGCGGCGCGGTGGGGTCATACACGGCAAAGGTTTCGCCGTCGCCCACATCAATCGTAAGTTCCTTCAGCCAGTCTTGCATGGGGGCAATGTAATCCCGGGGGTACGGGCCAAGGTGCGGGACATGCACTGGGCTGAGCGTACCCGAGGAGTCGACGGCGATGCTGGTGTACTCGACGATATCGATCGCCAGCGTCAATGCCCAGCGAACATCCACATTGTCAAACGGTGGCCGGGCAGTGTTGTACACGATGCCGGTGATGGCTGGGTCATTGTTGACCACGAAGGGGAAGGTTGGCTGATAGGCACGGGAGCTATCCGACTGAGCCAACAGGGCCTTAAGACCATCGGCTGAGAGTTCCGCTACATCCAGTTGATGCGTCAACTGAGACAGGATCTGCGAGCCTTCATCGGCAAAGGCCTGATAAATGATGTACTGAGGTTTCGGTTCGCCATACATAATGCCGGTCGGGCTTTTGTCCCAGTCTTCGCGTTTTTCCCAGGCCGTCCAGTTGCCCTGAGGATCGAAGCTGTGGAGCTTGTAAGGACCGCAGCCGACATAGGGATTGAAGGTGAACTGAACTGGGTCTTCCTGTGCCTCAAAGATGTGCTTGGGGAAGATGCGAGTGCAGCCCCAGCGGTCGAGGAAGGTGGTGTGGAAACGCGAGTTGGCGTGATTCAGATCAAACTGAACCGTGTAATCGTCGAGCGCGGTGACCGAGGCGACGTTCTCCACGAAGAAGGTCTGCGCATTGAAGCCGTCATAGGCCATGAGGGTTTCAACCGTATAGACCACATCGGCCGCGGTGAAGGGTTCGCCATCTGACCAGGCAACACCCTCGCGCAGCGGGATCGTCAGGCTGGTGAAATCCTCGTTGTAGGTCGGGTCACCGCTGGCAACACCATTGATGATGTTACCGGTGGCAAAGTCGACCGTCCAGAGCGGCTCATCGGCCAGGTTCTGCATACCACGGTCCTGCCATTTCCAGCCAACCCATTGGTTGAAGTTATCGGGGGTCCCGACACGCCCGGTAAGCTGCCTGGCGATCAGAGTCTGCTCGCGGGGGAAAGTACCCGGTATTTGGGCCAGCGCTTCGATGTTTTCGTCGCTTGCTGATACCAGCCCCCCCCAGGGCGAAAGCACGATAGTACCCGTGCCAGCGGCTATAATCTTCATGAAATCGCGACGGCTAAGTTGT
This sequence comes from Anaerolineae bacterium, assembly GCA_019912985.1. Taxonomy (GTDB): domain Bacteria; phylum Chloroflexota; class Anaerolineae; order Aggregatilineales; family Phototrophicaceae; genus JAIOHN01. The sequence continues at coordinate 3,434 of JAIOHN010000073.1, forward strand.
TGTGACATTTGTTCCTCCAAAATTCTCGATTTATCAAACGGCTATATTCATCAGATTCAGGGTGAAAAAGGGTTATTTGTTCGCAATAGGCTGCCTCCTGTCCCTTTCAGTATTTTACCTCTACTTGCCATTTTGGGATTTATACGGCCCGCATGAATCGCGGATGACGAGTTCCGTCTTCAACGAAACATGTTGTGTCGGACGTCCCAAATCTTCAATACACTCCAGCAATATTTTGACAGCGACCTGCCCCATTTGTTCAAGCGGTTGACGAACCGTCGTGAGCTTGGGGTAGATGAGCGATGCCTGAGGAATGTCATCAAAGCCAATAATGGATATGTCGTCAGGAATGCGCAGGCCGGATTCGCGTACGGCCTCCATGGCGCCAAAAGCGGACAGATCGTTACATGCAAAAATGGCTGTCGGTGGCGGGTTTACGCTCTGTAACAGTCTTTTGCTGACCTCATAACCTGTTTGCTGTTGGTAATCTCCTTCGACGACCAATTCTTCCTTGAAGGGAATGTTACAATCGGTCAGGGCGGCTTTATAGCCTGCCAAGCGGTCTACGGCGCTGCGGACAATGGATGCGCCTGTGATAAATGCTATCCGTGTGTGACCCAACTGGTTCAGGTAACATGTGGCGTCATAGGCCCCTTGCCAGTTGGTTGATTCAACAACATTGCTGTTTTCCGTGGTATCCGTCTGATCAATCAGGACGTAGGGGAAATTCTGCTCACGAAGCACTTCAAGGTAAGTTGCCGGAACCAGTGGCGCGATCAGCAGCAGGCCGTCTGTTAGTCCATTGGCAATAGCGTTTGCATAGAACGACTCCTTGCCCGGGTGACGGTGACTTGTATACAACATCAGGTCATAATTGGCGCGTATCAACTCATGATCGACACCGCGCGAAATAGTGCCTACATAACTATTACCGAGATTCGGCACAAGTAATCCAATAACCTGAGAACGCCCACCGGCTAAACTGCGTGCCTGTAAATTGGCGACATAACCCAGCTGTTCCACCGTCTCCAACACGCGACGGCGTGTGGATTCCTTGACAAACTCGTATCCACTCAGGACACGTGAGACTGTCGCGCCGGAGACACCTGACGCACGTGCCACATCCATGAGGGTGACACTATGTTTCTTTTCTGGGGAAGTGTTCATCAAATTGTAAGCGCTTGCAATAAAACATCAAAAAAAAGACGGAGTACCCCGTCGCACTGCTAATTTTGTGAATGATCTTCTTTGACAAACATTCTCGTCGTTTATCATCCACGAAACAATCTTTGTCAAAACGTCAGATGGTAATCGCTCTGCGTTTCTCGTTTATCCAAAAGCATTATAGCCTGTAAGATAGCCTTATGCAAACGTTTGCTAAAATGTTCACAAGCCACACCAAACTAGCTATATCAGAAGGATGTCAGAACCTCTTGACTCAGCGCACATCTTGTACCGTTAAGTATACCACGCAATCCCCCGGGCACCTGTACAGTCCCAACCTGAGATGGGACGGATCATGAATAAATCGGTCAGGTTGTGACTGCCATTGCTGGCAGATACGGGTCTTCGCCCCAGGTTTCTTGGCCCCGTCCCCAGCGCGGATCACGAAAGATATTGACATTCGGCGACCACATAGTCAGCCCCTGGAAAATCGCATTGGAGCCGTTGCGCCGCAGTACCTCATTCCAGAAATCATAGGCCGGGATATTCAATCGCGGAATCGCCTGGGCGTTATTGAGTATTTGAGCAATTTTCTCGTCAACGTCAATCATGAAAGCAGGTCCTGGACGTGGTCGGCGATTGCGCGGGAAGAGTCCAGGTACACAGCCAACGGTTCGGTTAGTCGAGTAGTTAAAGGTTCAGTCATATTTTGGTTGTCCTTACCAATCATCAAACAGCATTTTAGCCTTGCGACATGGCGACTTGCCGGCCAATATATCGCTAATAACCAGTTTCCACCTCGCAACTTAGACACTAATCATTGGCAACAATGGTAGTATCAAATACCTTCAACTAAATTGTTCGATGCTCTTGAATCGTTGATCACATTCTCGCGTCTAATGCCATAACATGAGCGTGCGGGAGGGACAGATTTGTTTGTAAAGTTCAGGTTTCTTGACAACAAAAGTAGTTTCTGATAACGTTATCAGAAATCGTTATCAGAAATTACGCTTTAATGACCAAAAGAAGTAGTCCTTCCCGCAGTGAAAATCGTGGCATCACCATAGCGGATGTCGCCAAAGCCGCTGGTGTTTCTGTTCCTACCGTTTCTCGTATCCTCAACAACAAGGAATATGTAGCCGACGAAACACGTCAGCGTGTTCATGAGGCTATCCGGGAATTGGGGTATACTCCCCATACGCAGGCCCGCCGTTTACGTGGTGGAGTCAGTATGACTCTCGCGCTTCACCATCCCATCGAATCTCCGCACGAACTCACCGCCGTTATCGAGACACCCTACCTGACTGGTGCCGCCGCCGCAGCCAGCGAAAGAGAGTATTTTTTGAACTCTCTTGTTTCGAAGCTAACCCCTGAAACGTTACTCAATATGTACCGGAGTAATCAGATCGATGGGATCATCCTCTTACAGGTTTGTATGGATGATTGGCGTGTAAATCTCCTTCGAGAAAACAATTATCCCTTCGTGATGATTGGCCGCTGTGCTGACCTGGAGAACCTAAGTTTCATTGATCTTGACTTCGAGAGGGCAATCCTTGATGCCTTCGATTATCTGGTTGAATTAGGCCATCAGACCATTGGTTTTCTGAACTACCCTCAAAATTGGCGCGAAGCCGGAATTGGTCCAGCCGTTCACTCTTTCGACGGCTATCAACAAGCGCTTAAAAAATATGGTTTGACTAGCTGCTATCGAGAGATTGGACTGAACAGCGTTGAAGAAGGTTTTGAGGGAACTCATGATTTGCTCCTGGAAAATCCTGAACTGACCGCCATTATTACCGTAAGCCATATGACTGCTGCGGGAAGTATCAAAGCATTGACTCAATGTGGCCGCAGCGTTCCTCAAGATTGCTCGGTCATGGCAATCGGTTTTGGTGGAGATTTTGCCAGTGTCCTCACACCCTCGTTAACGACACTCGAATGGTCTCCGTATGAAGTAAGCTACCAAGCTACTCTGATGATGACGGACAAGCTCGGACAAGGGCATTTACCAGCTCAGCAGATTCTCGTCCCACCCACACTCGTCGTTCGAGAGAGTACAAAGGCGGTGACTTGATCTACTTACTCCTTTAAGCGTCCTTCAGGAACAATGAATTTAAGAGAGGAAGGGTTAGCCTATGACGTTGCCCCGTTAGTTTTGTGTTGCTTGTTGCAGGCTCATCAGTGCCACGGAAGTATTCGTTTAAACAAAATTTTATAAGGAGAAAAAAGTGATGAAAAAGTATAGATTGCTCTCTGTTCTACTGCTGGGCTTGATCTTGCTCAGCAGCGTAGCGATCCACGCACAGGAAAACATCACGCTGACCTACATGACCAGCCAGGGTTGGGTGTTTGATTCTGAAATGGAGTTGGGGGCAAAATTTGAGGAACAAACAGGCATCCATATTGACTATCAGGTTATCCCGTCGGACCAATATTTCACAGTCTTGAAAACCAGATTGAATTCAGGCGAAGGCCCCGACATTTTCGGCGGACAGAGCGGCGTTTCCGACCTGGTACTCCAATATGATGTCGAGACAAATGCTGTTGACCTGTCGAATGAACCCTGGGCCAGCCACTTTGATCCATTAGTCGCCGCCCAAGCAACGGTCAACGGCAAACTCTATGGACTGACGCTGTGGGCAACGACGGCCACGACCTGGGTGGTGAACTATAACAAAAGCATCTTTGAAGATAATGGGCTGAGCGTACCCACGACCTATGACGAATTTAAGTCAGTTTGCCAGACACTGCTCGATGCTGGCATTCAGCCGCTCTTTGAGCCGTTCTCAGACGGTTGGCACCATGTCCTGTGGTTCCCTGAGCTTGGACCTCGCTACGAACAGGTCACACCTGGCCTAGCTGCTGAGCTGAACGCCAACGAAGCTACTTTTGCCGGCAACGAAACCATGCTCACCGTCTTGCAGGAATACAAAGAACTGTACGACATGGGCTGCATGGGTCAAAATGCCCTCTCCGATGCCTATGAAGATCGCACGAGCGTCATGTCCAGTGGCGGCGCTGCCATGATTTTGGCAAATCTGACCTTCCCGCAGGAGGTTGAAAACGATTATCCAGAGGTGTCAGCGGATAGTTTCGGGCAGTTCGTCATGCCGCTGGCGGATAATCAGGTCTTGAATATTAACCCCGCTGGCCCCACGAAATTTATCTATTCGGGATCCCCGCATATTGAGGAGGCCAAGCAGTATTTCGACTTCCTCACGCAACCTGAAAATCTACAATATCTGATTGATAATACGCCGACCATGCAGACGCTGCCTTTTGTAGACTTGGATCTGCAACCCAAACTGCTCCCCAACCAGGAGGAATTCCTAGATGAACATGCTGATCGTGGAACGGTGTACCAGACGGCTGTCAATTACGTAAATCCCCAGTGGATGGACATTGGCAGGGATTTGACCGCTATGGTCACTGGAGCGATGCAACCAGAAGATGTGCTGACCAGCATCGACAAGCGCCGCACTGATTTCGCCGAAGCAGCTGACGACCCGGCCTGGAGTAACTGAGTCAACCAAATCACCTTGATTTTGGCAGTTGAATTGTCCCTGACCGGTGTCTTATAGGTCGGGGACAAACCTGCTAGAACCTAAAGCAGGAACAATACGATGAAACTTCGAAATAGATATCCTTTATATTTTGTGCTGCCTGCTCTTACCTTATATCTGGTGTTTTTCATCATCCCCAACATAAGCGGCATCGCCTTATCCTTTACCGACTGGAGTAGCTATAAAACTGAAATAAATTTCACTGGCCTGGAGAACTTCGAAAAGATATTCTCGCCGGATGAGGCATTTTTAGCCTACTTTTCGAATACATTCGTTTTCACCATCAGCACCAGTGTACTCAAGCTGATTATTGGACTGGCGCTGGCACTGATGTTGAATCGGGGCATCAAACGCTTCGTCCATCTGTACCGGACAATGGTGTATCTGCCTGCCGTGCTACCCACCCTCGTCGTTGCCCTGATCTTCAAATCGATTTTGAATCCGGCAACTGGTCTCTTGAATACGTTTTTGCGTAGCATTGGGGCGGACGCTCTGGCAAGCCCATGGCTCGTTCACCCAGGTATCGCGCTATGGTCAGTCATTGGCGTGGACACCTGGAAAGGCGTCGGCTATATCATGGTCATTCTTCTTGCGGGCCTTCAGACCATTCCGCAAGAGTATTACGAGGCTGCTGAAGTGGATGGTGCAGGTGCCTGGTCAAGACTTCGGCACATTACTTTGCCGTTGCTCATGCCCGCAATCCTGGTCGTGACTGTACTCAATATACTCTACGGGCTGCGTGTTTTTGACATTGTCTATGCGCTAACCAATGGTGGTCCAGGTTATGCAACCGAGGTACTCGCGACAGGAATATTTCGAGCCTTTGGGCAAGGGCTTTACGGACTCGGAACGGCCATCAACAGTATCCTGTTTGTCATACTGATCGTCGCTGGCTATTTTGTGATACGCCTGTTGCAGCGCCAATCGGCCAGAGAATAATGAAACGTGCGAAAAACAAGATAGAGATTCTTTCCAATGAAACCTAATCTACTCCAACGCAGTTCCACTCATTTAGTAGCGATATTAGTTTGCCTGATTATGGTGATTCCGGTCTATTTGATCTTCACGAATTCACTCAAGTCGTCGGTTGAGGCCAGCTCAATGGGCGTCCAGTTGCCTACTACCTTATACTGGGAAAACTTCACAACCGTGATTGATAAGGGGAAGCTGACGACAAGTTTCCTCAACAGTGTGCTCTACGCTGGCGGCTCGACCGTCATGGCAACCCTTTTTTCAGCGATGGCTGCGCATGTCCTGTCACGTAACCCAACCCGGGTGAACCGCTTTCTCTACTTATTCCTGATTATGGGTATCGCGCTGCCGATCAATTTCTTCACCCTGATTAGAATGATGCAGATCACTCACCTGATCAACACGAAGGTGGGTATCATTATTCTCTATACCACCACAC